>CBFICL010000005.1:0-44363 GCA_965661165.1 uncultured Holosporaceae bacterium
TGCCTATCATCCTCACAGACGCAAAGCTTGTTTGCTATGAACGATCCGGGGGGAACGCTGAAGAAGCTCCCATGGAGCGTTTAGCACAGGCCTTGGCGCAAACGATGGCGGGAGATGAGAGTTGTAAGGTCTCTTGAGAAGTGGCGTTCAAAACATCCCCGGTAATTTGACCCCTGGCGGCAAAGATAGGCCGCCGGTGGCTTTTTGCATTTCTTCTTGCACAAGGGCGGTCATGTTTTTTTGGGCATGGGTGAAGGCAGCCGCAATCAGATCTTCAAGAACCTCTTTGTCATCAGGTTTGATCAAGGATGGATCGATGGTGATGGATTGCATCACACCCTTTCCTGATAACACCACCTTCACAAGGCCGCCGCCCGATTCGCCCGTGGCTGTGAGCGTTTTCACCTTTTCCTCAGCCGCCATCATCTGGGACTGAAGGGCTTGTGCCTTGGCCATCATGTCTTGAAATTGGTTCATGGTCTCTCCTTATGTGGGTCTTGGATCTTTCAAAACAGCGCGGACATCGGGCCCAAAAACGTCCCTCGCTTTTTTCACCAGGGGCAAAGATTCGACCTCTTTTTGATCTTGTTCCTCTTGCTTTTGACGCGCTGTGTCTAAGGTCAGCACATCACCCTTTTTGTCTCTCACCTCGATGCGCCAGGGGCGGCCTGTTTTTGAGGATAAAAACGTTTGCAGTGTGTGTTTAAAAGAGGCCGGAAGATCCACCGTGGCGATGATGAGATGAGGATCGTCAAGCGACAAAACCTCCACACCTTTGACAAAATGCGTATGCAAAAGCCCCTCACGATGCTGGTGCAGCAAATCAAGAATATCTTGCCCTGTCGTAACGCGTTTTTCTAAAGAAACCGTGGATGCCCGTTGCGCTTTCTCGACACCACCATCCGAAGACTTTGGCGGGGGCGGGGGCGATGGCGGAGCCTCCCTATCCGAAGATGTGCGGAGCGGCACTGCCTGTTGACTGCGCTCATGCCCTGGATCAAGGGATAAGGCAGAGGCCGCCCGCCCCTTTTCATGTTGCAAAATGGTAAACAACTTTTCAGGCGTGGGCAGTTGACTAGCATAGGCCAATCGAATCAGCAGCATTTCAAAATGTTGTTGTGGAAAAGCGGCATGAAGCAATTCTTGCCTTCCTTTGAGAAGCATTTGCCATAAACGCCCGAGCACGGAAAGTTCATAGCGCTGGGCCACCTGCGTCAAAAAAGCTTGAGCTTGAAAGTGACGATAGAGTGCATCATCAGAGGGGTTGGCCAACGCTGTTTTCACAAGAGACGCCTGATAGACAAGGGTGGCCATTTGATCCAAAAACATCACAGGATCACTGCCCCCTTCATAGGCGCGCCTGCATATCTGAATGGCCTCTGCGGCCTTTTTTTCCAGCACAGCTGTCAGCGTATCTTGAATGTTTTGTGTGCTTTGCATCCCTAAAAGGGTTTGCATCGCTGCCTCCGATATATGGGGCTTGCCCTCACCTTGGTGCGCCAACAACAAACCCTGCTCTAAGATAGAGAGCGCATCCCTTAAGGAACCGTCTGAAACCTCCACAATCAGGTGAAGTGCCGCCTCATCAACCCCCACCGACTCATTGTCACACACCTCTTTTAAATAGGTGAACATCACGCGACGATCGATGCGGCGAAGATCAAAACGCAAACACCGCGACATCACCGTCAGGGGAATTTTCTCCACTTCCGTGGTGGCAAAGATAAACTTGACGTGGCTGGGTGGCGCTTCCAATGTCTTTAGCAGGGCATTAAAGGCACTTTTTGAAAGCATGTGCACTTCGTCAATAATAAAGATTTTATACGCACCTTGAAGTGGCGTGTATTGGCACGTGTCTAAAATACGGCGAATGTCATCCACGCCTGTGTGGCTGGCAGCATCCATTTCCATAATATCTGTGTGACTGCCGGCATCAAGCGCCTCACACGAGCTGCAATGACCGCAAGGCTCAATAGAGGCCTCTTCATAAAGGGGGGTAAAGCAATTCATGGTCTTCGCCAACAGCCGTGCAATGGTGGTTTTGCCAACGCCGCGAATGCCGGTTAAGAGAAACCCGCTGGCCAACCGCTTTTTGAGGAAGGCTTTTTGAATCAGGGTGATAAAAATATCCTGCCCGACCAAATCTTGAAAACGCTTTGGACGCAGTCGGTGCGCCAAAACGCGATAGGATTCAGACATCTCAGGATCTCACCACAAACCTCGTCCCATGGTAGCTAAAAAAAAGACCAAGATAAAGGCATCCTGTTCGAAGACCCTCACAACCATCGGTGCTTTGTGAGAAGATGTCGCACACCCCTTCACGATAAGGACCCCCGCGTGATAGGTCTGGCCTTTTTGGGGGATAAACTTTGTAACTTTCACGCAGAACATGATAGGCTCGGCTCAATATCTTGAGATTTTATGGTTATGTCGACAGTCCATCCATTGATTATTCTCGGCTCAGGCCCCGCGGGGTGTACAGCCGCCATTTATGCGGCCCGGGCTGGATTATCTCCCCTTTTGATTCAAGGCCCCGAGCCAGGTGGCCAGCTCACCATCACCAAAGATGTGGAGAATTTTCCCGGCTTTTTGGCGATTGAAGGGCCTGATCTTATGAAACACATGCGTGAGCATGCCCAGCATGCCGGCACGCACCTTGTGACCGACACCATCACCGACGTCCAGTTTTCTGCGGGCCAAGACCCCCACAAACTTTTTGCACGAGACAAACTCTACCAAGCCAGTGCCGTCATTCTGGCCACCGGCGCCAGCGCCAAATGGTTGGGCCTTGACAGTGAAAAAGCTTTTCGTGGGTTTGGCGTGTCTGCCTGCGCCACGTGTGATGGCCCTCTTTTCAAAAAGAAGGTGGTGGCCGTTGTTGGGGGCGGCAACACAGCTGTTGAAGAAGCCCTTTTCCTGACCAACCATGCGAAAAAGGTGATTCTGATTCACAGACGCGACACGTTGCGTGCAGAACATATATTGCAAAAACGGCTTAAGGCGCATCCAGACATTGAGATCATGTGGAACCACGTGGTGGAAGACATAAAAGGCCAAGACACGCCCATGAAAACCATCACCCATCTTATGCTCAAAAACACACAGTCAGGTCATGTGTCGGATTTGCCCATTCAAGGGTTGTTCATTGCCATTGGCCACACACCCAATACAGGGTTTTTGAAGGGCCACATCGCCTTAGACCCCGAAGGCTATGTCGTGGGCACAACCCCCGGCATGCACACAGAAATTCCTGGCGTTTTTACTGCCGGTGATGTGCGGGACAAGGTGTATCGCCAGGCCATCACAGCCGCAGGCCAAGGGTGCATGGCCGCCCTTGACGCTGAGCGTTATCTACGCAGCCGAACATGAGCACGCGCTGTGCCACCATGGTGACAAGAATGCACGCTTTCTTATCCAAGGGCAGGGCATGATTCTGGGCATTGGGACAGATCTTGTAGATATTCGGCGCATTGAACGCGTGGTTCACAAATTTCCTCAAGCGTTTTGGCGGCGCATTTCTTCTGAGCAAGAAACGACTCAAGACACAGCACAAAACACGGAACAAGACGCCCCCCACACGCATGCCCCTTCTCCTTTGCTGCTGGCCAAGCGGTTTGCCAGCAAAGAGGCTTGCTCTAAAGCCTTAGGCGTGGGCATTGGCTCGTTTCTTTCCTTTCACGATATGACCCTTGAAAATGGTCTTAAGGGGCCGCCCAAAATACATGTGAGGGAACATGTGATCACCAAACTGTGGCCACACCATGAATCAAAAATAAAATTGGACTTAAGCCTTTCTGATGAGTACCCTTATGTGCAGGCTTTTGTTGTTATGTCAAAATTATGAATTCTCCTTCCACACACACCCAAGAAAAAACACCCCAAACCACCTTGGAATCTGCGAAATCGTTTGCCAAAGCAGCGGCGCTGGCCTTGGCCATTCGCTTTTTACTTTTCAGCCCTTTTGTCATTCCCTCTGGCTCCATGATTCCCACATTGCTGGTGGGAGATTATCTTTTTGTATCTTGTTTTAGCTTTGGCTATTCTAAATTCACCATTCCTTTTGGCTACATGCTTCCTGGCATGAAAGGACGTCTGTTCAACTTTTCTTCTCCTCAACGTGGCGATATCGTGGTGTTTCGCTCGCCTTATAATGTTAAAGTTGATTACGTCAAGCGCGTGGTGGGCGTGCCTGGGGACACCATTCAGATGCGTGAGGGCCGCCTCTATCTCAACGGCAAAGCTTTGCCTATGAAAAAACTCAAACCCTACCATAAGCGCGCAGATCAAGATGGAAAAACAGTGCGTGGTACGCTCTATGAAATCACCTTACCTGGCGGCAAAACCTACACCATTTTAAAACAGCTTCCCTTTGGCCAAAACACCTATGACAACACCCCGGTTTACACGGTGCCTACAGGTAAGACGCAGCGGTATTACTTTGTCATGGGTGACAATTGGGATGGATCAAGCGACAGTCGCGCCACCCACGCCATTGGGCTGATTCCTGAAGACAATTTAATTGGCAAACCGGCGCTTGTCTTTTTCTCCACAGATGGACGGGCCTCGTGGTGGGAATTTTGGAAGTGGATTCCCTCAGCGCGTTTTGGCCGCATCGCCAACACGATTTCTTAAGAACCATGACCCACAAGGGCTTTCAAGACGTGCAGGCCTGTGAAAAACACATTGAGTATGTTTTTGAAAACAAAAAGCTGCTCCAAGAAGCCCTGTTGCACAAGAGTGTAAGCCCGCAGCCCTGTGTTTCTGCCTTTGAGCGTTTGGAATTTTTAGGTGATCGTGTGCTCAACCTTGTGATCACCGAAAAACTTTACCACCTTTTCCCGCAAGGCCCCGAAAGTCACCTTGCTGTGCACTTAAGTCAGTTGATCAATCGAGACACGCTCTATCAGGTGGCGACGAATCTGAATCTTGCCGCCTATCTTCGTTTTGACAAAACGAATCCATCACAAAAAAAAGTGCTAAGCGATGGTCTCGAGGCCCTGATTGGCGCCTTATTTCTTGATGCTGGCCTTGCCCCATGTACAGCGTTTATTCACAAGCATTGGCAGTCCTTTGTTTCGGCCACAACGGTGCTGCCTCAACAAGACAGCAAATCTATGCTGCAAGACTGGACCCAAAAACACTATGGCATCCTGCCCACCTATGTGATCACATCAAAAACAGGTCCTGCGCATAACCCTTGCATTGAGATCGCGTTGACCATTGCTACCGACCAAGACGTGTGGCCTTCCGTCCACGCCACAGGCCCCTCTAAACGTGAGGCCGAAAAACAGGCCGCCAAAGATATGCTCGCTTATCTTGAAAAGCAAGGGGTATATAAGCCATAGCGACTTAAAAACCCTAAAAAAACCTACCCTGCGCAAAGCGCTCCACAACGCGACCTTGCAGACCTTCTGCCGCTCTCCCCTTTTTTATTTAGGCAAAACGTGTTTTTTGCAGGCAGGTTTTGACTTTTGGGCGCCGCTGCATTAGCCTTAGAAGGTGAATTTTATAGGAGTCTAGGTTTTTATGTCCACCGCACTCAAGGTTTGTGTCCGAGAACATGTGGGAAGCAAAGGGTTCGCTCGTGCCTTGCGTCGCGAGGGGTTTGTGCCGGCCATCATTTACGGCGGGCAGGAAGCTCCGCAGGCTGTATCTGTATGCGCCAAGGCCTTGGACAAAAAAATGGACGAGCCCTCGTTCCGCAACCATGTCCACGTGCTTGATATTGATGGCAAGCATTCTCAAAAGGTGTTGGTGCGTGACATCACCTTTCATCCTGTTAAAGACACACCGTCTCATGTGGATTTTTTTCGTCTTTCTCAAGGGGCCCACATTGTGTTGACCGTGCCGCTGGTTTTTGAGGGTGAAGACCAATGCCCAGGCATCAAAAGGGGCGGCATTTTAAACATCGTGCACCAGGCCCTGGAAGTGTCTGTGCCGGCCGAGGCGATTCCGGAAAAATTTGTGATCTCCCTTAAAGATCGCGCATTGGGTGATGCTATTCACCTTGAGGATATTAACATTCCTTCTTCTGTGAAGGTATTGCGCCTACAGCCCAAAACCACCCTGGCCAACATTGTGGCTCCCGCAGCAGAAAAAGATGAGTCTGAAGCGGAAGAAAGCGAAGAAGCCACCCGCGAGTAACCCGCGGCATCGGAAGATCCCGTACAGAAACCACCGCCTAGCAGAACCATTTTTTTTCTGCACGTTTTTTTGCGCGTTGGCTGGAATAGGGGTGCCATAAAGCTTCTGTCTGAACCCTTTTTTGCCCTTTGCCCCTTTGCCTGGGCATGCTTGAAAAGGGGGCATGACTGTCGTGACACATATCGTTTGAGTGAGGGGTTATAAAACCCCTGTTTGAACCCTTCTTCCTTTGGCATCCTGCCTTTTGTGCGCCCACCTCTTGCCTGAATGGTTCACTAAAGTCTCTGTTTGAAGGCACCTGCTCTTCGTAGGCTTCATCTAAAAAAGCCCACGGTCTTGCGTTGTGGCTTCTCTAAGGCTCCGTGCTCTCTTTGTTGTCCATCCCGCAGCCTTGGTGAAATCTCCTGCAGTCTTGATAGGGTCTCCTCGCTCCTCTTAGTGTACCACTCCTCATATCCCACGAGATGGCATGATCCCATCCCTCTTACACAAGATTGCCCATATTTTGTGCATAAAAAAACAAAACAATTCAAAATATTATACGCACCGCCTCCTTATATCTTATATGTAGATGTATAGTGTTGACATTAGGGACATCCCTGTATACATTTATTATCACAACGTAACGTATTGTATTTTATGAGATTTTTTGCCTCCTGCCTTCTGAGTGCCGCTTTTTTTGTTGGATTCACACCGCTATATGCCCGAGATAGCGCTGCCAGCACTGTTCTTATCTCGCAAGAGATTGAGGTTCCCTCACATCTTCCCACCAAGCCAGGGTCCATAGACACGCTCAGCACCAGGAACACATTGTGTGAAAAGGACGGCTTTGTTTTTATTGATCGCAAGACGCTAGAAGACGTCATAACGTTAGAAGACGGTGGTGAAGGGCGAGCTCCTGACGACAACCTACCGTCTTATGAGGAAGCCATGGGTTTAGAAGAAGATGATTGCGGACCCATGTCTATCATCGACCAAAAGCCCGAAGAAGCCACTCGTGATGCCGTTGATCTGTGCGACATGTCTTACAAAAAAGGGCGTGACTGGAAACGCCTTTTAAAGGCCGAAAAAAAGAAAGGCCACAAGATCTATCCTTTCGGCACTTCTTATGAACGGCGTTCAGGCTTTGTTCGTGCACGAGCAGACGGCAGCTTTGATGTCGTGTTTAGGGGCACCAAAACAGGGGCAGACCTCCTCATCGATGCACACGCCACCTGGGCCGTAGATGATGAAACAGGCCACCGCGTCCACAATGGTTTTTTAAATCATACCAAAACTGTGCTGCCAGAGGTGATCCGAATTCTTGCAAAACACGCGCTTAAGAATGGCATAACCTCCACGTCGCGCATGAAGGTTAATCTTGTAGGCCACAGCTTAGGTGGTGCTACAGCTCAACTGGCCATCCCCTATATCGATCAACTCTTTGATCTAGGCGATGTCACCACCTTTGGGGCCCCTATGGCTTATGATGCAGGCAGTGCTCAACAAATCAATGAAGCATTTTTCCATAAGATTGATAATTTTTATCAAGACTATGATCCTGTTGCCTACGTGGGCGGCGTCAACCCCTTAAGGGCACTGAGACCCGAACTTTTCTTGTTGCCAGAAGCCGAACCTGTCGGGCAAACTTTCTCTTTGCCCACGCTGGAAGCTGTGCATAAGGTAAAAGGCTATCGCACCTCTCTTGAGGCCTTAGATAAGATAGATGGGTATACTTACGCTCCCCAGCCTAAAAAAGGCATTGCCCAACGTGTCTGGAAAGGCATCAAACGAGCGCCTGTGTATGTAGAGCACCATGCGCACAAAGCATTGGCCTATACGAAAAATGCTGTCTTGAACACGGCCTTCAGGGCCATGGGCTATCGCCGCTAATTTTTTGTGTGGATGAGCCATAAGAAGCCTTACGGCCTTTGGCCTTGGGGCTTTTTTGTTACCTAAATGAAGACGCTGGAAACATTTCTGCTGTGAGCTCTTCCTTTTTATGGTGAAGAGCCACCATCAAAAGCCCTAAAGCTTGCCAGTTGATGATCGACGTGGCGCTGCTGAAAAAATCCATGGTTGTGGTGAGGGGCCAAAACATGACAAGAAGAGCCCCGGTCCCCAAAACGCGGCCGTGCACATCAGAAACATACACGGCGCGTACGAAGAAACCAATGAGCACCAAAAAGCTGACCAAGCCCAAAGGCCCCAACTCCGCCAACCAGCCCAGATAATAGTTATGGGCATGAAGCCCTTCATAGGTCACTACGCCCTGTTCATAGAGCACGTGACTGGGGACAAAAAACATCTTATACCCCACCCCCATGACAGGATGTTCACGCACCATGAGGAACGCGGATTTAAAAAGCTGACCATAGGATGTGGTGCTGAAAACAGAAAGCTCACGCAACAACACAAAGAAACGCCCACTTAACAAGTATTGGGTCATAGCAAAGCTGTATCCCGCCAGCATGGTGAATAACCCGCCAAAAAGAATGCGCCAACGCCATATGGGGTAATGATAGGCATACATGCCTGCCACACTGAGAAGAGATAAGGCCAACACAGCCGAAGGAGCACGATCCCCCGTCAAAAATACACATATCACGCATACACCCATACATGAAAAAAGGCCCCATTTTGCGCTGGGACGATGAAGCGCGCGCAGGAGAAGCAACCCCACAGGGAACAGAAGTGTGTTGATAAAAAACCCTACATAGGGACGGCGAAAAAAGCTGGTCAATCGTCGCTCAAATCTCGGCCTGCCTGACACAGAAAAGTCTGTGATATATTGAAAGAGGCTATCACACGCCACGCACACAAGCGATAGGGCTGACGCTGTCATCACTGCGCGCACACACGAAGGCTGCCGCCCGATCCAAAAAACCACCGCTGCAAACAAAAGAAAAAAACGTCCGTAACCCAGAGCGCTCATCACCAGCGGCCATGAAGGTTCAAGCGCACAAAGGGAAGAAATAACCATATAAATGTTGAGCACACCCAAAAGGCGCACAAGGGGTTGACGGCACCATTGCCAATCACGGCGCCAAAAACTGTTGAATAGAAACAAACAGCCCACAAGACTGAGGGCGATATCGGCCACAACCTTTGAGAAAGGGAAACTAAGCGGAACGAGAGCTGCTAGATAGGTGGCTATTTTGAGGGGCCAGCAACCGGCGGGCACATCTTGCAAGCCAGGCCATGGCCAGAGGTTTGGGCTGAAACCACTTAACCCACGTGTAAAAGAGGAAAAAAGGCCACCACAAAACCTTGCCCCGTTTGGCTTTCCAAAGCACAGAAACCATTTTTGCATAAAGACGCCTCTCTTCTTTCTGAAACTCGTTAAGTGCATAGTTAAACGCATAAAACCCATCATGGTGTTGAAGGGCAAGGTTGTGAGACAAAGCGTTGGTGGTTGTGGGCGCATACACCACAATGGCGTCAATAAACAAAAAACGACGGGCATAAAAACCTAGGCGCAGTGCCAAGGATTGATCTTGCACAAACAGACGTTCATCCGCACCCCCTGAATGTTTAAGAAGCTCGCGCGTGGCCATCACCGCCATCCCTACACACCGATACTCAAGAACACCCGCCAAAGGATCTGTGGAAACATGCACTGTAGGTTCAGCAGGCAAAGGTTCAATGGTGGGCACATCATACACGCGGCGCCACCCGCCATAGACAAAATCAGCCTTGTGATGACGCAGCTGCTGATACATAAACGCCGTTGATCCTTCACGCAGCAAATCATCCCCATCCAGCAAAAACACGGCCTCTCCTTGCGCCATGGCAATACCCTGATTCAGACACAAGCTGGGGCCCTTATTCTTTTTATTTTCCACCACCATCACACGGGACCAATCACGCGTCTGTTTTTTCAATAGGGCCACAGAATCATCGGTGGAGGCATCATCCACAAAGATGTATTCACACACAAGATCGCATTGATCCCGCGCTAAAAACGTGAGGGCCAAAGGCAACGCTTCAGCCTTGTTATAGACCGTCAGTACATAGCTCACCTGAACTGATTTAGACATCACCTGCCCCTTGTTGCGCATCAGAAAAGCGTGACACACACACATAAATCATGCGCGCCAATCCTGTTTTCAGGCGATAGATCCGTCCTGATAAGGCCGCCAAGCGGGGCCACACATGTTCGTGCTCTTGCGGCTCCACACGCGACTGCGCTGCCAACACAGACGGTGTCGATTGTTGATACACCAAACGCGGGAAAAGGGCTGTATAACGCAAACCAAACTCCCACCCGCGCGCAAAATAATCTTCCACCGTCATCACCAAAGGCAACGCTTTGGCCACCAAGTGCTTGGCAGCACGACGATTGATGATATACGCATCACCACAATACACACCTTGATAATACATGCGTAGCTCTCTTGTCCCTGCTGAGGTGAGTTTTCTATACAGCCACATTCTCTCACCCTTTTCACGAATATCAAGGTTACAAATGTCCCAAAGAGATTTTTTTTTCACAAGGTCATGAACTGTGTTTTGAAAAAGACGAGGATCAAAGTCAATGTCATCTTCAAAAATAATGGCATGCTCGTAAGGAGAATTAAGAAACGCACGCCACGCTTTGATATGACTGAGAGCACACGCCACTTCACCCCGACCAGGCAAACGGCCCATTATCTTCTGAAACCCCACCAAATCTACAGACGACGCCATGTCTTGCACTGTCATTAATTTGCCATCAATGGCCGCTACACGATGGCACGGAAAAGACAGGTCTTCCAACAGGGGCCACACTGCGTGCAGACGGTGAGGCGAGCGGTCAAGATTGATGAGATACCCACCTACAGAGCCGGGTATAACCTTTGATGACATTTCTGCCCCACAAGGCATGCGGTGCTTGAAGACAAAAAAGCCATCAAATAGAAAGCAAAAGGCAAAGGCCAGAAGCGCCAACAGGCCTGCCACAAGAGAGCCCCAACGCACGCATACCCCAAACAATTCGTGATCATTGAGGGTTACTATAGCATTTTTGACAGTAAAAGGGAGGTATGACTTGCGTGCTTATTCTTTAATCAATGTCAAAATCAAAGGATGTGCCAGGAAAAGGTTCATCTTTTAAGGTAAAATGCCACCATTCTTGGGTAAAAGGCAAAAATCCTGCCTGCGCCATCATAGACGCCAACAGATCTCTATGCTTTTGGCTCACGTCATCCACCAGATTGCTGTCAGGATGAGAGGAGAGGTCAAAAAGGTCAAAATGCCCCCCCATCCCCAGGGTGCCATCATCTATGCGCACAATCTGACGTCCATCACGTAGGGTATATGACACTTGATGAAACTGCCGCGGATCAAACTGAGAAACCTTATCTTTCTCAAGCAAGGTTAAATCAACCGTGCTGCCCCGCGAATGCGCTGAAGCCTTGGCAATATAGCCTTTGGTAAAAAGATCTTGCTTTGAGAAGGACGGATAATAAAGGCCCTTGGTGGCTGCTTCCTCTTCTTGTTGGCCCCAAGACACAAAATCAAGCACAGCCTTACAAGGCCTGTAGGCATCATAAACCACGAGCCTGAGCCCCTCTTGATCAGCAAGCGCAGCCGCTTTAGCCAGGGCATCGGTGGCTGCTTGGGTCAGCAAAATGCGCGGGGCCCCATACCCCTTAACAGGACGGCCCAGAAAATTAGTGTGAGCCACATAGTGCAACGCGGGCACCACCAAGGGCAAAGCTTTGCCCACATCCACAAAGGATTCTGGCCATGTTTTCAACGCGCACATAAGGGGCTAGACCCTCTTTTCTATGAGGTTCACGCCACGGGATAAGGCAACGGGTAGGCCTGCGTCATGCGGCGAACATCTTGCGCGACACTGTCTTTCACATTATCTTCCGTTCCGTCAGCCACAGCCTTTAACAGGCGGGCCATCATCTGGCCTATCTGCGCAAATTCTTTTTCACCAAGCCCGCGAGTTGTGCACGCCGGTGTGCCTAAACGAATGCCAGAGCACTCTGTGGGTGAACGCGTTTCACCAGGCACGGTGTTTTTATTGCACACCAATCCCACCTCATTCAACACACGAGAGGCATGCGCCCCAGACAGACCCAGCTCTCTTAAGTCCGCAATCAGCATGTGGTTATCTGTGCCCGAAAACGCCAGCTTGATGCCATGGTCTTGAAGCGATGTGGCAAGCACTTGGGCATTATGGACCACGTTGCCTATGTATGACGCAAAATCTGGCGACAAGGCCTCCCCAAACGCCACAGCTTTCGCTGCAATGACATGCATCAACGGCCCCCCTTGCAGACCAGGGAAAACGGCCATATTGATTTTTTTGGCCAGGGCTTCCTCCTGGGTCAAAATCACCCCACCTCTCGGTCCACGCAATGTTTTGTGGGTGGTGCTGGTCACCACGTGAGCATGCGGAAAAGGAGAAGGGTGATGACCTGTCACCACCAGGCCAGCAATATGGGCCACATCAGCCACAAGATACGCCCCCACTTCATCAGCAATCTGGCGGAAAGCCTCAAAAGGAATGGTCCGCGGATAGGCCGTCGTGCCGGCAATGATCATCTTTGGGCGATGCGCCAAGGCCTGCTGACGTACATGGTCCATATCAATACGCTGCGTTTCAGGATCAACGGCATAAGGCACCGCTTTAAACCATTTGCCTGAAAAATTTACAGGCGCACCATGGGTCAAATGCCCCCCTTCATTGAGCGAAAGGGCCATAAATGTGTCCCCCGGCTTGAGCAGCGCAAAAAACACCGCCAAATTCGCTGAAGACCCCGAATGCGGCTGTACATTGGCATACGCACACCCGAAAAGGCGCTTGATCCGCTCTTCCGCCAAGTGCTCCACCCCATCTACAGGTTCACAGCCTTCGTAATAGCGTCGCCCGATATACCCTTCGGCATATTTGTTTGTCAAAAGAGAGCCTTGAGCCTCTAACACAGCCTGAGACACAATGTTTTCAGACGCAATCAACTCAAGATGGTCTTCTTGACGCTGGCGCTCGTCATCCACATATGCCTTCACCTCAGGGTCAAAAGAGGCCAGTGCCGAAGATGGTGGTAACGTTGTTTTGGTCATAGTCATAAGAACCCCCTTGGTTAACGATGTTGAATCATGGTTGCTTTTTGTAAACGCGCAAGCTCCTTTCGCGAGGCCAGCTCAAAACGATTTTGCTGTAGGCCTTTTTCAATAACATCAAGATCAATATGTCCCGAATTCTTACGTTTTTCCAGTAAAACGAATAAACGATAGCCAGCAGAGGTTTCTATGGGTGGTGTCATCCCGCGCACAGGCGTTTGTGCAATCACCGCTAACACTTCAGGGCCGAAATCGCCTTCCTCGCTAAAATCATCTTCTTGTAACCAGCCTAAATAACCGCCCTCCATAGCAGATCTTCCTTCTGAAAATTGGCGCGCCACCATGGGAAAGGGCGCCCCTTGCTGCAACAAACGCACCACTTGCTCCATTTTAGGAAACAGCTCTGACTTTGTGCGGCCACGTGTATACATGCTGATCTCTGCCAAACGATATTCTGTTTTCCCTTTTTGCCTTTTGAGCCGCTGCGCTTGCCGATCAATCTCTTTTTGCGTGGGCAGCATATCACGCACATATTTTTGCTGAATATATTTTCCCCAAGCCATCTGCGCTTTGATTTGCAATTTGAGCATACGCATCGGCACCTGACTTCTGGTAAAAATGGCCTCAAATTCTTTTCGCGTCATGCCATTGCCTTGCGCAAGCCGGTTTATGGCCTCGTCAATCTCCGCATCACCAATCTTAATACCCGCATCTTGGGCCGCGTTAAGCTGCAAAATTTCATCAATCATCCCTTTCGTGATCATGGTATAAAGTTCGGGCGTTCTTTCTGTTTTGGATGGATCGCTGCCCGTAATCAACAACACAAAATTGACACGATCATTAAACTCTTGCACAAACACAGGGCGATCCCCCACCACAAACACGATGCGGCTTTCAAAGGGCGCTTCCCCGCGCTCGGCCACAGGTTTCTCTTCTGCGTCTATAAGTTTTTCTTCTTGGCCTTGCAAGGGTTCAATATGAGCCTGCTGCTGAGCTTCCGCGTGCGCGTGCTGGAAAGAAGGCCCCTCCAAGTTCAACACAAGCATCAGGCAAAAGCATAGAATGGACAAAAAGAAAGACATAAATGGCAAGCAAGACATGGTGAATAGAATAGGGAATCATTATAACGCCATATGACAACCATATGAAATTAAATATTCTTCAAAGAAAAACCCATAGACTTTCACCCAATCCTGCCATGAGCTTTGCACATGCGTCCTTCAAGATTTTTTCTTGGTGGGGTTTGGATGATCACCGCCCTAAGCGGCTGCCACCAAACACCGAAGCACACAGATGATATTCTGAACAGTGCATGGAGCCCCATCACAGATAGCGCACGGGAAAAGCTTCACACATCCAAACCTCTTTATTGCTATGCAACGCTAGGTGAGCCCGAATGCTATCACATTAAACAGTATCCCCTTGCGGGACGCCTACAAGGCGCTTTTGTGCCCCTGACACCATCCTCTCCTCCCCAAAAGCATGGTGAACACCCGAACAGCGATAAACACCACACATCAGACGATCATGATCACAATCACGACCACGCGGATGCAGGTGCTGCGCAAAATTAAGAAAGGCGGGCGTTGCTAAGGAGCAGGCTTGACCAGAAAGATTCAAGATAACGCCCTTGTTTGAGCAGTTTAGCGATCTCTTCTTCTGAAAAATTCTTTTTTACAAGCTCATCCATATGTTTTTTAAAAATCGTTTCGAGCTGTTTAAAACGCTTTTTTCCTTCATCGGAAAGAGAAATATAAACTGAGCGCTTGTCGCTGGCTGAGGGCTTTTGCTTCACATAGCCACTTTTCACCATTTTTTTCAGGTTGTAAGAAACGTTGGAACCAAGATAGTATCCACGATTGCTAATCTCACCGACGGTGATTTGACGATTACCGATATGACACAGAATAAGGGCCTGCACATTGCTGAGACTGTCTTTGCCGGCTTTTGTTTCCTTCTCAAGATTATCTAGCTCTGCTTTCACCACTTCAAGAAATAGGCGATGCAGCCTCTCGAAGAGCATCACAAGCTCGAGATAAACACTTTGCATAAAAGACCCTTTCTTGGGAGAAGACGTACTCGTACGTTTATCATTCGGACTCATCTGTTTCCTAGTCTAATTTGGAGCATTTAATTTTAGCTTAAATCGTAACAAATAATTTAGATAAGGCTGTGCTGCAGGCTATTGCTTTTTAAAAGCTCTGTTGCTAGGATGGGCCTAGCTTGTTCTTCTTGCGGGTTGTAATGGACCAGTCTCGCGCTTGGCGCACTTATTTGTCTGTCCCCTTCAATGTGTGGGTGATTGGTGTTGTTACGTTTCTGAAAAATACATCTTCTGTTGTCTTGGTGATTTTTTGCCCAGTTTACCTCTCTGATGTCTTGTGCGTCACCATGGAAAAGCTGGGTATTCTTGAAGGATTGCTTGAGGCCACTTCATTTTTTTCCAGAATTGCCTCGGGTGTTCTGAGCGATATGATCAGAAAACGCAAACCTGTGCTTATTTTTGGCTATGCCCTCAGCCTGTTGGGTCGCGTATTCTTGACCCTCTCTTCCTCAAGTACAGGCATCATTTTTTCCAGGGCTTTTGAGCGCCTCGGCAACGGCATTCAAGGGAGCCCACGAGACGCGCTGGTAGGTGATTTCACCACGGCGAAAAACAGAGGGGCTTGCTTTGGTTTAAGAAACAGCCTCACCGTTTCAGGATCTATCGTAGGGGCCCTGTTGGCCATGTGGTTTATGTATTGGAGCCACAACAACTATCCTATGCTCTTTCTGCTCACCCTGATCCCCAGCATTTTGGCCATTGTGCTTTTGGCTATGTTTGTTCAAGACTCAAAACTGCCACCACGCGAAGCTAAGAAAGCGCCTTTTTCCCTTTATGATGTGGTCCGCAACCTGATGGAGCTGCCCCGCATGTTTTGGGTGTTGATGGGCCTCAGTTCTCTCATCATGCTGGGGAATGTGGGCATGGTTTTTTTGGTGATGACCGCTAAAAAGTTGGGCCTTTCTTCGGCCTATACGCCTATTGTCATGATCTTACAAAGCTTATCCACATTTATCTTTGCCTTTCCTCTTGGCAAACTGGCGGATGTGTGGCCCAAGCGCTATTTATTGCAACTCGGCATTGTGGTGTTTTTCTTTGCCAACATGGGCATGGCCCTAACGCAAAGCCTTTATGGCGTTTTATTTTGTGCCCTTTTGTGGGGCATTCAAATGGCGGCCATTCAAAACACGATTCTGGCAATGATGACCGGTGTGATTCCTCAACGTATTCGCGGCACAGGGTTTGGCACCCTTCAACTATCTAATGGTGTAGCCACCTTGCTTGCCAACACCTTTGGCGGGCTTTTGTGGCACAACATTTCTTACAAGATGACGTTTTTCTCGGGAGCTGTTTTGTGCTTTATCGCCCTCATCCTCTCGGCCCTCTGGCTCCCGAAGAAAGCCTAGCCGAATACGTGCGCAGCACACAGGTAAAAGACAACCCATCGATCGTACGCGAGGTCTTAAGGGGCACGCCACGCCGCGTCATCAGAAACTGACGGCGCTCTGTCGGGGCCAGACGTTCGCCTTCTGTTTTTTCCATATAAAACGCTTGAAAAACCGGCCACACTGTCATGTTCCGCGGGAAAGCTCGATCCCGCTCAAACCAACGCACTACCCGCGGTTGGCTGGTAAAACACGATACTGAGGGCAGAAACTTTTGTGTTTTGCCATCAAACATATGGGCCGACAACGTGTGAGGAAGGCTGTCCATGTCTTGGGTAATTTTGGTGAGCAACCCCATGGGAAACAAAATATCGTTCACAATATCCACACGACTCTGGCGGGGCTGTTCCCACACCACTGTCCCTTTTTTTGATAAAGGGTCATACGTGACGTGCCCTTGGTGGTGGCACACCGTCTTTTTTCCCCGCGTCACGATGTAATGAAAATGAAATGAGGTACCATCTTTGGCCTCACGGGTTTGATAAGACCACCGAAACGGCACCACGCGCCCTGTAGTCGAAGCCAGATAACCGGTCACCTCCTCAGCATAAGACCAGCTGTCTTCTTCTTCTTCCAAGATGACTGACATATCCCCATCAAACTGAAAGGCTTGCCCCCCATCTTCAGGGATAGTCACGCGGTAATTGGCTTCATAGGGTTGAATCACAAACAAGGGAGAGGGCCGCAAATGCGTGGCCAGCTCATCCAAAGCCTTGGCGGCCTCTTTTTCTTGCGTTTTCGCACCGGCACCCAAAAACAGGGGCCACAACAGGGCCATTAAAAAAACATAGGCTGCTTGATGCATAAAAACCATGGGTCTCCGCCAATAAGGCTCAGTTCATTTTGTGAGCGCGTTTCTCAAAAAAAGATAACAGCGTTAACCCAGTCACAATAGAAAAAAAACCTAAAAAAATAAAGAAATCGAGATGTTGCGCAAAGAAAAAAAAGCCAATCAGCGCTGTGAATACAAAACGCAGCGAGCCAATAGGCAATAAAAACAATACGTCACTACACACAAGCGAGCGCGTGATGGCCATGTGCGCCAGAGCCGTAAGGCCACCCAAAACAAAGAATATCCCCAAGTCAGCCCACGAGGGCGTTACCCACACAGGCAAAGAGAGCGCCCCAAAAAAAGGCGTCATCAACACAATCAGAGAAGTCACAATCGCCAAGGGCGCATCAAAAGAGGTAAGACGCTTGTTCAACAGTGTAGAACATGAAAAAGCCAGGGCAGAGCCCACCGGCAAAAACACAGCCCACCCACAGGAAGAAAAAGACAAGCTTTGAAAAGAGTGGGAAATCAGCATGCCGCCCACAAGCCCCAATGCAATGGCCACAAACCGCGTGGACGTGAAAGGCTCTTTCAAAATAAACACAGCCCCCAGAGACGTGGCCATCGGCCCTAAAAACCCCAAAGCCACCGCGTGAGCCATGGGCAAATAGTGAAGCGCCTGGTACCATAACATCACCCCCAAGGCAGACACCAACACGCGCCACAGGTGCCACAACGGTTTTTCAAGAAACAAACACTGGCGCATATCCAAAAAGACAAAGGGCAAGAGCCACACCATGGCAAAGAGGTGCTCAAAAAAGGCCACCTCCGCAAAGGGAAAGTGCCCGATTAATGACTTGACAATGCCGTTAATGGCTGAAAAACACAGACCCGCCAGCGCTTTCCACGCGGCGCCACGCCAAGACTGATCACGCAAAGAGAGGCGCATCAACCGTCCCACCCCTTACTGATCACCATCATCAGGCTGCGTTTTTTGCAACTCTTGCTGGCGCCACAGCTTGGCATACGCCCCGTCTTTTTTTAGCAAATCTTCGTGGGTACCCTGCTCCACCAACATGCCTTTATCTAGCACCACAATAGCATCTGCACGCACCACCGTGGACAAACGATGCGCAACCATGATGGTGGTGTGCCCTTTCGCGCAGGAAAACAGACTTTGTTGAATTTGCTTTTCCGTCCGCGTATCCAGAGACGATGTTGCCTCATCAAAAATAAAAATTTTAGGATCTTTCAACACAGCCCGGGCAATGGCCACGCGTTGTTTTTCACCGCCTGAAAGCTTAAGCCCGCGCTCGCCCACAACTGTGTCGTACCCCTCAGGCAAAGAGCGAATAAACCCATCAAGGGCTGCCCCTTTACTGGCCTCTTGAATGTCTGTTAATGAAGCCTCAGGGGCACCATAACCAATGTTATAAGCCAACGTATCATTAAATAACACCGTGTCTTGCGGCACCACGCCAATCAAAGAGCGTAAGGTCTGCTGAGATAGTTTTGCAATGTTTTGCCCGTCAATCAAAATCTCCCCTTGAGAGGGGTCAAAAAAGCGCATCAACAAGCTGACGGTGGTGGACTTTCCAGACCCACTTGCCCCCACAATGGCGAGAAACGAGCCCGCCGGCACTGTGAAAGACATGTTTTTCAAAAGCTTACGCTCCGCGTCATAAGAAAAAGACACGTTTTTAAACACAATCTCCCCCCCTTTAAACGTGAAGGGCTGTGTTTTCGGCGCATCCACAATCGCAGGCTTCGCATCAAGAAGCGTGAAAAAGCCTTCCATATCTACCAAGGCTTGCTTCAACTCACGATAGGCAAACCCCAGGATATAAAGCGGCGCATACACCTGCAGCAAATAAGTGTTAAGCAACACAAAATCCCCCACATTCATAACGCCCGTCTCTAGGCTTGGTAAGGCCACCAACATCACCACCACAATGCCCAGCGTTAAAATCACGGCCTGACCAAAATTGAGCAATGCCAGCGATTGCCGGTTGTATATATTCTCTTTTTCGTAGGTAGCTAAAAAGGTGTCATAGCGATTGACTTCAAGCTGTTCATTCCCAAACTGCTTCACGGTGGCATAATTGAGCAAGCTGTCCACCATGCGGCTGCCTAGGTGATTTTGAGCCTTGTTCATGCGGCGCATAAACTGAAGACGCCACGACGATATTTTGAAGGTGAAGGCAATATAAGCAAAAAGCGTCACAAGCACCACAAAACTGAACGTCCACGCATAGAGATAGAACAAGACCACCACAATCATGGTCAGCTCAAAAAAGGTGGGCAACAGCGTGAAGACGAAATAGCGAAAAAAGTTTTCGATCGCCCGACCTCCGCGCTCAAGAATGCGGGTTAACTCCCCCGTTTTACGATTGAGGTGAAAAGACACATCCATCTTATGCAAATGCGCAAAAATAGCCCGCGAAAGAGTGCGAATGGCGCGCTGCTCTACAGGGGCAAAAAACAAGTCGCGCACCTCATTGAAAAGCGTGGACGACAAGCGCACAAGGCCATACGCGCCAATAAGCAGCAACAACACATGGTGAACCCGAGGCTCCATACCAATGTGGTCAATAATACGCTTATAGATAATAGGTACACCCAAAGCCGCCACACGGGCCAGCACAAGACACCCAAAACTCACACACAAAAGCAAGCGCGAGGGAAGCGCACAGGACCAAAGGGCGCGCCACAAAGAACGCACAGCCGTACTTTCTGAAGACATAGGCTTTTTAACGCTTTTTTCTTAAGGTAACACGAATCGCCCAAAAGGTGGGCAAAAAAGAAGGGCCAAATTAGGCATTGACACAACATGGCAACCTTTCATACTGACATTGACTGGCAAAGGCGCCCTTAGCTCAGCTGGATAGAGCGTCGGCCTTCTAAGCCGAATGTCGCAGGTTCGAGTCCTGCAGGGCGCGCCACAAATTGTAAACGTGTTTTAATCGCAGCCCTTATGATCCAATTGGCTTGTTTTGAACCTGAAATTCCTCAAAATGTGGGCACCTTGATCCGCACAGCTGCGTGCTTAGGGTGTAGCGTACACCTGATTGCCCCTTTGGGTTTTGTGATGAGCGACAAACGCATGAAACGCGCCCACATGGACTATGGCAACCACGCCCATATTGTGTTGCATCCCCACTGGGAGGCTTTTATGTCCTATGTTCAGCGTGTGCGCCACCAGGGCGGGCGCCTTTTAGGCCTCAGCCCGCGCGCCAGCCAGCATTACCACGACCTTGCTTATCAAAACAACGATATTCTTCTGCTGGGATCTGAAAGTCAGGGCCTGGGAGAACGGCAAGAAAATGACTGTGACGCCCTTGTCTCCATTCCCATGAAACCTGGCTATCGTTCCTTGAATATGGCCATCTCAGCTTGTTTTGTTTTGGGAGAGGCGTTGCGCCAAACCCACTTCTTCCCTAAGGTACCGTGATTTTGGGCAATGGCTTTAAACGATTATTCATGCCCACCTGTTGTGATCAACCCTTGTGGAGGTTTTTATGAGACAACACACACCCCCCACCATTCAGCATGTCTTTACCGATGTTGCGCCGGTCTATGACACCATGAATGATTGGATGAGCCTTGGGTTTCACCGCACATGGAAGGATCTGTTTGTTCAACAGCTCCCTTGGGACACGTTAAAGACAAAAAAAGATCTCCACATACTCGACATGGCCACAGGCACGGGCGATATTCCTGACCGCCTCGAACGCTATCTTCGCTGTCACCACATCCATGCCGCGATGACGGTGTGTGACCGCAATGAGGATATGCTGGCCAAGGGGCGCCAAAAGCACCCAGGAAAACCATGGACATGGCGCTTAGAAAACGCCACCGCGCTTTCCTTCAAAGACGAATCTTTTGATCTGTATACCGTCTCTTTTGGTCTTAGAAACATGCCCCCCCTTAACAAAACGTTGAAGGAAGCTTTTCGTGTGCTCAAAAAAGGGGGGTTTTACTATGTTCTCGAGTTTTCTCACCCACCATCTGCCTGCCTTCATGGTTTTTATGCGCTTTACACGCATCTGTGGCTCCCAGCTTTAGGTGCTTTTTATGCCAAAAAACCCCATGCCTATGACTATCTCATCCAAAGCATTAAGAGCTTTCCCAAAGCGCCCTTACTTGAAGGCATGATGAAGCATGTGGGCTTTCACAACACAGGGTTTACACTTGTGTGGGGCGGTATTGTGGCCATCCATTGGGGACAAAAGGTTGATTGTTGATCAGCAGCGACCCGTTCCTCTTTTTTAAAACCCTGACGCGCACTTATTTGGCTTTGGAAATGTGCATTCGTGTGTAAGCAGGGCCGCTTTTACGTCATGCCCCCAACGATAACCGCCCCTATGGCCATCAGACCGTATAACGCGATGACATGGAATCAGTACAGCCAGCTCATTGCACCCCAAAGCATGGCCCACAGCCCGTTGTGCTCGCGGTCTTTTGACAAGCGCCGCCAGCGCCTGATAGGTGGTGGTTGTGCCCGGCGCGATTGACAAAAGGGCCTGCCAGACATGAAGGCAAAAAGAGGTTTGCTTGAGAAAAACAGGGCCTTCAAACCTGTTCTCAAGAATAGCTTGCCCGCACGCGGCCACTGTTTGATCACACCGCCGGCCCCAGGAAGAGGGCGCCGCTCCCACCTGTTCGCCATGCGGCACGGGCCGCACATGCACCACAACCTTGTCCATCATCACCACACATAAGCACCCAAAAGGTGCGCGGATCAGCCCATACACAGCCGTGGATGGGTCTGGTATAAACGGCTCTGCGGGCAACACCGCTCCTTCTCGCCATGCACGCAGAGACGGCAGCAGCAAAGACAAATGGCTTGACGGCATGGTGAAAACTTTTTAGAGAAAGAAAGAGCAAGATATAGCACGAAACTCCTCCCAAAAGCACGCCTTTATGAACACCCTAGATATCTTTAAGAAAGAGCCATCCATTCAGCATGGGTTTTTTGGCGTGCCACCCCACGCACCACGACACTTTGCCTCACCAGAGGAAGCCATTTCTTACCGGCAGCGCAATATGACCCATGCGCTTCATACAGGTGATATGGCCACGGCCCAACCCATTTTGCTGAACCAAACCCACAGCTCGCATGTGCACGCGGTTGATAAAGCCTTCTTAACCTCTTACCAAGATCATCTCCCGCCAGAAGGCGATGGTCTGGTGACACAGCTTCCCCATGTAGCCTTGGGGGTACGCACAGCTGACTGTGGCCCCCTTTTGTGGATGGACCCTGTATCAGGCATCATCGCCGCCTCTCATGCAGGATGGCGGGGCGCTGTGCACGGCATTGTGGAAGCCACCTTAAATGCGATGCTAAAGCTGGGCAGTCAAAAAGAAAACATCCACGTTGTCTTAGGCCCCACCATTAACAAGGCGCACTATGTGGTGGGCGAAGATTTTCGCGACCAATGCCTGGCGCAAGATCCGCTCACAGCTGAATTTTTTTCTCACGTACCCTCGCTTGTGTTTGATCTTCCAGAATTTTTGATGAAAAAACTTCATGTTTTAGGCGTTAGGAACTGTCATAACTTGGGACAGGACACGTTTGTAAATCCATCGTTTTATAGCCGCAGATCCAGCTTGGCTGTTTCTGGGCACTATGGATCGAACTATGCTTTCATCATGCTGAAAACTAAAAAAATTTGATGATAATTGCTTTTTTCATAAAATTAAGATAGAACCCTGTCATAAAAGACCTAGCAAAATGCCAACAATAAAGGAACATCACATGAACACGAAAAGCGGGTTATCTTTTCTTTTGGCCGGCACGTTGACACTTTTTATGGCAGCGTGTGATCAAAAGGAAGAGAACGCAGAAGATATGACATCTGCTGATGAGGCTACGGAGATTCTTTCTGACTCAGACATGTCCTCTTCTGATGAAACCACAGAAAGCGCACCCAGTGACGATGCCGCGACAGATGCCTCCTCTGCACCTGCAGGAGAATCGGAAGGCATGGCTACAGAAGATTCTGGCGCAGCTGGAGCGGAAGAGGCTTCCACAGACGTGGCAGCAGATAGCAGCAACCAAACCACATAACACCCTTTCTTACCACCTGTTAAGCGTGTTTTTCCTTTTTAGACAAGCCATCGGTGGGCTGTGCGTCATCAGAGATGGATGACCACCCCGCCCATGTGGGCGCGTTGATTTTCTGCTGCGTTTCATCATGCTGTGCCCTTTCTTCTCTGCTGATGGTGAAAAAGCGCGGCGCGTGTTGTGTGGTTTGCGTTTGATTGGCGCGGGCAATCGCGGTTTTTTCCCTTTCAGCGTTTAAAGAAAGCTGAGGTTGCTTCCCGCCTAAAAGCTCAAGATACACAGCTGCCAACAATTGTGCATCTATCAATGCTCCATGCTTCTCTCGCCCTGTGTTATCAATCTGGAAACGACGACACAGCATATCAAGACTGGCCGGCGCGCCGGGATATTTTGTGCGTGCGAGCCTGAGTGTGTCCACAACAGGGTTAGACAAGGTTTGCTGTCTGGCGCCTGCAAATTCTGCAGACAGAAATTTCATATCAAACCCTGCATTGTGAATCACCAGTGGTGAATCTTCTAAAAAGGTTATCAGCTCCGCGGCAATATCTTCAAAAACGGGAAAATCAGCAAGAAATGTGGCACTTAGCCCATGAACAGCAAAGGCCGGTTTGGGCATATCGCGCATGGGGTTAACATAGGTGTGATAGGTGCGACCTGTAGGTGTGGCATTGATCAACTCCACGCACCCTACCTCCACAATCCGGTGCCCTTGGGATGGGTCAAGACCGGTGGTTTCTGTATCTAAGACAATTTCACGTTTCATACTCGGCTTTCATGGTTAGATTCGTTTGCGTAACAGCGTGTCTGCAACAACGCTTACTGTTGAATCAAACACTTTTGATCCGGCAACGCAATGGGCTCTGTTTGCCAAGATAGCGTTTTCTCAGACCAAGACAAAACCTCAGGAATGCTGGTGGACGCCAAAAAATCAATGTAGGCAATACGCAACAACCGATCTACAGTTAATAAGCCGCCAGGTGTGACACCACATCCATAATCTTGATAGCTCACAGCAAAATAGGGCTTCACAGCCACGGAAGGAATCGCACGAATGAGGTCGTCTAAACAGCGAACCATTTGATAATCAACTGCATGAATGCGCGCAAAAGATACTGTGGGCCCACTCACAGGAAAGGCGGGGAAGACACCGTCAAAAACACTTCCTGGCGTCACCTTAGACACCATCAAAGATTGGAAAGGAATATTATACACAGCATAACAAAGCACGTCTGTCTCATAAAAAACCGCCCCCCCAAAAAGAACCATTTTTTTGACGACATAAGACCACGCATCATCCAGCATGACCTCCACGTTTATTTTTTTCCCGCTGCGAAATACGGTAAGAGACAGCGGTTTTTTGACGTTGTGCTCTGCCATCATACGCTGACATGTGGCCAAGCTGGGCCCCACCAATGCCCCCTTCACCGCCCATATCACATCCCCAGCTTTAAGGGGGGACTCAGGCATGGCGCGATGCACAATCAGCCCCTGCGCCAAGGCTTGGGGATAGTGGGTGAGAAACGTTTGCAGCTCCTTCTCAGGAAAATGAATATACCTGACCGTATCGGCAAGAGATGAAGAAATAATATCCACCCCTTTGATGAATACGCGTGCTGGCTTTTTCCCAGCCTTAAGTGCTGTATATACATCTTTCAGATAATCCACATGCAATACGCGAGAAAAGGTTTGCCCCGAATCACAGACAAGCCCCACGCACTTACCATTCGCTGAGATCACGGCGCCGCCGTCCGCACCACCAGGTGTGCTCAAACTCACACGAAAAGCTTGAAAGGTAAGGATGCCCCCTGTTTCGTAAAGGCTGGCAATCGATCCCCCTTGGACTACCTCTTTTTCTCCATGCTTGCTCAGAAGCGTGACCTCTTCACTGAGCGACATCTGGTCAGCAAAATCCGATATCTCTTCTAAAGGTTCAAAAACTTTTTGTGGGTCAAAAACCAAGATCTCAATCGGCAACAAGGGGTCACGATAAAGGCTCTTAGCTTCTACTTTTTGCCCTCCTGGGAGGGTGATTTCATAAGTCGCCACGGTGGGGCCCGCATCTTGCCCACCTATGACCGTCACAATCCACCCACGCTTTTTGTCACACACGAAACCGCTGCGATACACCACATCAGGGTGCCTGTAGGCGGCAAGGGAAATACTTTTTTTCACACTAACCAAGGCTTTTTTATAGCGTTCCACAGGGACAACCTGAGAAGCCCCTTTTTCCTGGCACACACAAGGTGATCCACATAGGCCCATCATAAGGATAAAGGTAAGGATTTTAAACACGAGGCTCTCCATGACATAAAATTGATGACACTTTCCATGCTCTTTCTTTAAAAGAGTACTCAATCAGCTCAGGCAAGGTGTTTTGGGAGATATGATAGGTGATTCCACACTGGTCCTCAGCATTATTGTGAAAAAATAGACCACTATACCCTGCAGGCAATGGCGGGAACCAACGCACATTAAGGATAAAATGTTTTTGCTTCACCAGCGCTGGAATGCGGTCCACGAGCGCCTGGAATGTAAGGCCTTCCATTTGGCAATGGCGCACACCCAGGTATTTGGGGGTGTCTCGATAGGCGCTAAAAGAAGGGGTGAGGCCCACATCAAAAGACGAACCCGACGCCATATGCCCCACTAGCAGTGCGCCAGGGGCAACCCCAAACTGCCAACGCATAAAATCATTGGCTTCAAAAAAGGTGGCACCCCCAAACACAAGAAGCTTTTTAACCGTCAAATCATGCAGATTATAGAGTGAAACTTTTTTCCGCATGCGTTGGCCCTGTCGATAAAAATCAATCATCACAAAGGGCCGCGCTGTCTCATCCATCACCTTTTCAAATCGGCTGAGATCTGCGGCCACGTCTTTATCATCAACCTTCCATATCACATCACCAATGTTGAAGCAGCCTTCTGCCGGCGATCCTTTTAACGAACCTACCACCATGAGTACACGTGCATTGCTTTGCGGGTGCGCTTTCATATACCCCCTGGCCACAGCTTCCGGGAACTTGCGAAAACGCATACATTCATCAAGAGACACAAGACGGCACACAGCACCCACATGCTTTCTGGACGGAGGTGCGTTTTTTAATATGGACGTAAGCGCCTTTGCAAACGTGCAAGCATGAAGAACAAGGGCTGTCCCCCGATTATTGCCTGCATAGTTAAGGCCCAAGACATGAAGGCTATCGTTCACCAACGGCGAGCCGCTACTGCCACCACGAGAATTCATGATGGCGCTAAAGGAAGGTTCAGGAAGAAAACCGGCATCTTGAAAAAGGCTGGTCACAAACCCCTTTTGAAAAGAAAAGCCTTGACCCTCATTATTGCCCACAATATACACAGACTCACCCATACGCGGCCGCTTAAACACATTCAATGCCCGCACGTCTGAAGGAATGCGTGACGGTTTTTCAATCTCCAAAAAAGCAAAATCATGCCAAGGGTCTATATAAAGAAGGCGGGCAGGAAGCTTTTGTCCGTTGGCAAACGTAATGGTATATGTGGCCACAGACCCATACCCCACCACGTGTTGGTTGGTGAGAATAATGCCACGACCTTTGTGGCACACAAACCCTGTTCCGCTGTGCTTGCCCAAAGAACCATAGGCTGAACGGGTCACATGCACATGAATGCTGACAACGGCATTTTTAAGGACTGTTTGCTGTTTTTGGGTTAACGCACTGAGGGGGCTGGTCCAAAAAAACACAGCGCCCAGGGCATAGAAACACGCCAAAAACGAAAGGGGTGAAAAACCGTTAAAGACCCTTTTTACCACGGCCCTGCTGCCCCAGGTTTCTGAAAACCTTTTCAAAAGAGACCTCGTTATATTCCCGGTCCACAGGTGTTATCTCGGCATCCATCACATGCATTTGGTGAACTTTCGTATCAATCGTCTCAACATGACGCAATCTGTCTTTTTTGTCAAAAACAAGCAAAAAAGCCGTAACTTCCCCCATGCGGGGCTTCAATAAGGAAATGGAAGACGTGGTTTGATAGTGCACATAATAGACCTGGTGCGGATCAAAGGAGGACACAAGAGTAGGCGCACCTAAGTCATGATCGAGGGACGCTTGTGTTGTTTTTCCCACGCGGGCGGAGGCCTTGACATCCTCGGCAGACCCCATCCAACCATGGTCAAGGGATCGCCTCACGCACGCTGATAAAACAAGACAAGATAAAGCAAGGAAAACGAACCGCATTGGGGCATGGTGAAACACCCGCCCCTTTTTGTCAACGTTAAATCCCGCGCCCCGAGCTGCGTTTTTGAGAGGGGGCCACCCCTGTTCATGGATCTGGTCATTGTCCTCCTGGGCGTGATAAGAAAAAGCTCCTATAGCCCCTGCTCATGACAGGACAGGCCATCAAAAAATCGACCTCTGCGGGAATCTGGCCATACCCTGTCTTCTGCGTTGCATGTCGTGGGTAAATGTCTTAAACTGGGGACGACCTTCTTGAGAGAACATTTTTTGATGAAAAAAGATCTTCACCCCCCCTATCACGAAATCACTGTTATTACCACGTCAGGGGAAAAACGTGTGATGCGTTCCACTATGGGAAAGCCTGGCGATGTTTTACGTCTGGATATCGATCACCTTTCTCACCCTGCGTGGACGGGTCAGAAGCGCTTTGTGCAAAAAGGTGGGCGTATGGATCGCTTTAAAGATCGCTATGGTGATCTTGGCAAACTTTAACCAAGGCAAAGGGGCAGCCTGTGTCTGATGCGCGCAAAGAAAGGCAATCGAAATTTGAAACGCTTGCTGCACGTGTGAACGCCTATCCTGCCCGTTGCATTGAGAAAGATACACACCAAGCCCTTGCCCAAAAATATGAGCACCTTGACCCGGGCGCCAAAACCCAAGATTCAGCTTGTGTTGCGGGCCGCATCATGGCCATACGCAATTCGGGGATGTTTATTGACCTGCGTGATGAAAGTGGCAAGATTCAAATTTTTTATGCCGAAGAGAACCTTGCTGAGCAATCCCGTTTTGTGCACGCAAACCTTGATTTAGGTGACTGGATCTCTGTGCGCGGATGTATCCGCAAAACGCCCCGCGGTGAGCTTACCCTTGATGCCTCAGACATCACACTTTTGGCCAAATGTTTCCACCCCCTGCCTGACAAGTTTCATGGCATGAAGGATCCTGAGGTGCGTTATCGTCAGCGCTATCTTGATATGGTGGCCAATCCAGAAACCCAACGCACCTTAAAAAGCCGCGCGCGCATTGTGTCTTATATCCGACGCCATCTTGAAGAACACGATTTTCTTGAGGTGGAAACGCCTATGCTCCATCCCATTGCCGGTGGCGCGATTGCCAAGCCTTTTCAGACCCACCACAACGCCCTTCATCGGGATCTTTTTCTGCGCATTGCGCCTGAACTTTATCTCAAACGTCTTGTAATTGGCGGATTCGAGCGTGTTTTTGAGCTGAACCGCTGTTTCCGCAATGAAGGATTATCCCCTAAGCACAATCCTGAATTCACGTCCCTTGAGGTTTACCAAGCGTTTGCTGATTTTGACGATATGATGACCTTAACCGAAACCTTGGTCTCAGGCGCTTGTAAGCTTCTTGAAGGCACAACCACCGCCACCTATGGCGATGTGACCCTTGCTTTTGATACACCGTGGCCACGCAAAACCATGGCGGCCTTGGTGGCAGAAAAGACAGGCGTTGATTTTATGGCCATCAAAGACGACAGCCAGGCGCACGCGGTTGCCCGTGAACACAAGATGGCCTTGCCCTCCTATTATGGTTGGGGCCGCATATTGGCAGCTTTTTTCGAAACCTATGTAGAAAAAACGTTGATTCAGCCCACGCACGTCACCCATTTTCCTACAGAAATTTCGCCTCTGGCCAAGCAGTGTGAGGATCAGCTTCATCTGACGGAGCGATTTGAAAGCTATGTCAACGGCTGGGAAATCGCCAATGGCTTTTCAGAGCTCAACGATCCACGTGAGCAGGCCCAGCGGTTTGAAGACCAAGCCAAAGCCGCCGCCTCGGGCGAAGAGGAAACCCACAGCATTGACCATGACTATGTCCGCGCCCTTGAATATGGTCTTCCACCCACGGGGGGACTTGGCATTGGTATTGATCGCCTGGTTATGCTGTTAACAAACGCCCCTTCCATACGTGAAGTGATTGCTTTTCCAACCTTGAAGGAAAAATAGGGCCCTAACCTCAGCCTTTTTCCACACATGATCCTTGTGTCGCACAGACGCAGCTTTTATTAATACTCAGCCTTTTCTTTTACGAAGATCCCTTTTTGTTTGCAAATAATTAACTATTTAAGACAAAAATAAGACTCATGAGTTCTTGCCAAAGAAGAAAAGCAGGTGGTGATGGTACGTGTCTTTTTTTATTGTGTTTTCTTGATGGGTCTTTTCTGTCGCGGTCAGGCTTGGGCGGATGCTAAGCAACCCTCGCCTACCCATGACAATAACCAAAAAGCGCAAAAAATGCCTACCCAACACAAAAAAAAGTCCTATCAGGTCTTTAATCGTCACGGCAAGCCTTTTCCTGCATGCCAGATCCGCCATCAAGCTCTGCAACATAATGGCACCACAGAACATGTGAAAATCATTGAAAACCCCTCATCATGTTGTGCCTTTGTGTGTGGAAAGAAAGGAAAAAAATGGCAATCCACGGGTGGTGTGGTACGCAAAGAAAAAACAAACCCCCACGGTGACACCTTTCTTGAAGAACAGTGTGTGTGCATAGACTAGCACGCTTTTTTGATTCATCTCTTCGATGCCCGGATGTAAAGACTTCGGTTTTTCACTCGTGATGCATCCCCCTCTTTCCCAGCAGGCGAAAAAAACGAGACACTGCAAACAATGGTCGCCTTTTTGCCTTAAAGGCTGTGTGAAATGTGTGTGATCATTGGGGCGCGTGAATATCTATGTTGGGTATATGGGCCTTCATTCTTTTTTTAAGCCTGCCTTCCATCATGCACGCGCGCGAGGTCCCTAAACTGGTGCCCTTTACGCCCCGAGAAACAGATGAATCACAAGACCACCTGTTGGACGCAGAGCAAATAGCGCTAACCGAAAAATCGTTCAGAGATTTTCGTCGTAACGGCTTTAATACACCCTTTTTGACGTGGAAAGCTGTGCATGTCCTGTCCTCTATGCTGAGAAAACCTGACTACCTTAGACGCGTTAACCATATATTACGTTCTTTTGAAGACGAAAACCTGGCTCTTTTTCAATACAATTATCTATGGACCTTAAGAAAGGTCTCACGCGCAAAGCACAAGCGCCTCATTGAAAGCACCTTGCAACATATTGACACCCAGCAATCGCTGTTTGTTATTTTGGCCGATCCCGTTGCCCGTATCTTAGAAAAAGAACAACCAGCCTCTTATCAAGAGTTTCATACCTTTGAACAAAAAGTAAGGCGACAAGCCGCCCAAAAAAAGGTGTTTCTCTATCGGTTGCTCATGCGCATTCAGGGGGCGCGCAAAAAGTCTTGATAATCTTGTTCCGAAATCTTCCGCACGGCGCCAGGCCATGTTGATGGTAAGGGCGCGCAAAAGTGCATGGGCTCTTGTGTGTGAGGATGGTGAAAATAAAGATAGCTGGCATGAAGAGCCTGATAGCTATGGGGCCAATATGCCTGTGTCACCTGCTGACGCGCGGCTGATAAAGATGTCCGCCCATAAAGCGTGTCACCCAACACCGGCACCCCTAAGTGCGCAAGATGGACACGAATCTGGTGTGTACGCCCTGTCTCCAGTCGGCACACAAGGTGGGCAATGTTGTCTTGCAGCAGTGTCCACACCTTATAAAACGTCTTCGCCGGACGACCTGAGGAGGTGACGGCCTGTTTTTGTCGGTTCCGCGGATGGCGACCCAGTGGCGCATCAACCCATCCAGTCAAGGGTTTGGGCACCCCCCAAACCAGGGCCTGATAAAGGCGACCCAGGGTGCGTTTGCGAAATTGCTGTGACAACCCCGCATGCGCCTGATCATGCTTGGCTACCAACAAAAGACCGCTTGTATCTTTATCAAGCCGGTGCACAATGCCCGGGCGCTTGATACCACCGATGCCTGAAAGATCCTGACAATGCGCAAGCAATCCGTGCACTAACGTACCAGTATGGTGACCAGGCGCAGGATGCACCACCAAACCGGCGGGCTTATGAATCACCAAAATGTGCTCATCTTCAAAAAGAATATCTAGTGCCATGGGCTCAGACACAAGCGTAAGCGGTTCAGGCTGGGGAACAGACACAATGTACGTGGCTGACATATCGATGGGGTCTTTGGATTTGAGCAGCACCTGAGGATCGCCTTCTTTGATCACCGCGTGTTGTGCAAGCAGGCGCTGAATCACTGTGCGCGACAACCCGGTTTGATGGGCCAACACAACATCGATGCGCCCTGGTGGGTGAGGAGGCTCAGCGCGATGGACGGCTTGAACTATTTGGTTTTCAGGATGATGGCCCTTCATGAACGCACCCTCCCTTGATCAAAAGAAAAAGACACACCAATAGAAGACCCTTGCCTGCCCTCATATTCCAAGGCCCAAAGCATCATCCATAGTAAAAACAAGCAAGATCTAATCACAATGTACGCCTGCACAACCATGTCTTCAGAAGAAGTCCTTGCTCACATTCCTTGGAAGCATTTTCAAAAAAAACATGCTGACCCTCACCTGATTCATATGAGCAAGATATATTACCTCATCACGCACGTTGCTTCTCAAAACGTTTCCACACACCTTTCTCCCACCATAGCACGCTATGCACGCGAACGCACCCACACCCTTCGCCACCAAAGTTTGTGCCTTTTGAGATGGATCTCTTTGGCAGACCCTTCCTTTCAGGCTCTTTCAATGTTGCCAGAATCCCTGACGTCCCCAGATTCAAGAACAGACAAAAAGACCGCACCTTCTATCCTAGAACACATCGTGACAACACAGTATCAACACTTTCTCTATCTCTATCTCCACCACCAATCACCTGAACCTTTGCTTTCCCGTCTCGCCATTGTGCTGGCACATCAAGACTATCAGTATGTGCGCATGCTGCACGCACTACCTCGCCTCTGCACAAATGTACAAGCGCCTGGAAAGCTTGCCAAGAAAGGCATACACAGAATGAATCAATGGGTCCAGCATATGGGACAATCCCTGCTCAGTACCCCCTCTCATCATAAACGCGGTCATCACCTTGAGTATCTTTACCCCTACTATCCGCCCTTTTGGCTTAGGTATGGGATGACATATCTGATGGCCCTCAAAAAAGCGCCTTTTACACCTGAAACCTTCCTGCGTACCCTTTATCAAAAAAAGACGCGCGAGGGATCAGAAAGAACGCTGGGCTGAAAAAGGAGCATAAGGGGTTTGCTTAGCCAACGCGTCAAAGGCCTTGATTGTGTGGAGCAAGGCTTCCATATCCCCTAGAGGCACCATATTAGGGCCGTCAGAAAGGGCTTGGTCAGGATGAGGATGGGTTTCTAAAAAAAGACCCGCCACCCCCACGGAAACCGCGGCGCGCACAAGGGTTTCCACAAACTGGCGCTTCCCCCCGCTGGCACTGCCCAGTCCGCCAGGTTGTTGCACAGAGTGGGTCCCATCAAACGTCACCGGCACACCCAGAGATTGCATTTCAGGCAAGGAACGCAAATCTGACACCAGCGCATTATAGCCAAAGCAAGCCCCACGCTCACACAAAAGCACACGTGTGGCACCAAAAGAGCGAGCTTTCTCAAGCACAGCCTTCATATCCCACGGCGCCATAAACTGACCTTTTTTGATATGCAACACAGCTGATGTTTCTGCCGCGGCCTGAATCAAATCGGTTTGGCGGCACAAAAAGGCAGGAATTTGCAACACATCCACCACCGATGCCACCGTTTGGCATTGATGGGGTTCATGCACATCCGTGATCACAGGAAAACCATAGTCACGCTTGAGATCTTCAAAAAGTGCTAGGCCTTTTTCCATGCCCAATCCACGCGCCCCAGAAACGGATGTGCGGTTGGCTTTATCAAAAGAAGCTTTAAAAATAAGGGGCACCCCCAAAGATCGGGTCATTTCATGAAGACGGCCGGCCACTTCATAGACAAGGTCACGACTCTCCATCACACACGGACCCGCCATCAACACAAGCGGCGCATTGTTGGCAATGGTTATATCGTTGAGATTAACGGACTGCACGCACCCTCTCTTTTTAGCTTTCCTTGGCTTCACGCCAACGCTTTTGTATACAACGAACCAGTCCACAAAACAATGGATGCGGCGCCAAAGGTGACGATTTAAATTCAGGATGAAATTGGCAGGCCACAAAAAAAGGATGATCGTGCCGCTCCACCATTTCTGGCAAATGCCCGCAGGGCGAAAGCCCCGTTGTGAGAAGCCCCACGTTGGCTAAGGCTTCCCGGTGGCGAACATCCACCTCAAAACGATGCCGATGGCGCTCAGAAATATGATCTTGGCCATAGAGTGCGTGCACCTGTGAGCCCTTAGACAACACGCATGGATAAGCCCCCAAACGCATGGTACCGCCCAGCCCATCATGGGTGTGATAAGATTTTTTCTCCCCTTTTTGATCCCAATCGGTGAGTTGCCGAACCACCAAGGGGCCTGAAGATGTAAATTCTTCAGAATCGGCCTCTTCCCACCCTAAAAGGTGACGGGCCGCTTCAATCACGGCAAACTGCATACCGGCACAAATGCCCAAAAAGGGTGTCTGTGTTTCACGCGCCCACCGAATCATAGATAGGATGCCTTGATGTCCTCGCTCACCAAAGCTTCCAGGCACAAGGACGCCATCAATATCATCTATATTCTGAAGAAAGGCATCATCCACCTCGTCAGGGTCAATCCAACGTATGGTTAACTGCGCGCCTTCATGAAGGCCTGCATGCATCAACGCCTCTAAAAGCGATCGATAAGCATCTTGCAGATGACCATACTTCGCTACAATGGCCAGTGTGCCCACCGGCTGGCTGTCACGCATACGTGTCTCAAGCTCTTTCCACACATCAAGGCATGGGGCTGGCGCTTTCAGCTGGAAATAGGTAACCACGGCCTCATCCAATCCCTCTTTGTGATAGGCCAGCGGCACAGAAAGAAGGTTAGGTTGGTTCTGCGCCATCAACACCCTTGGGATAGGCACATTGGCAAACAAGCCAATTTTATCTACCACCGTTTTGGGCAACGTGCCCTCACAGCGCAACAACAAAATATCGGGTTGAATCCCTGCACGCTGCAGCTCTTTGACAGAGTGTTGCATGGGTTTGGTCTTGTATTCTCCCGCCGTTGTCATGTAAGGCACCCACCCCATATGAATACAGCACACGCGATCCGGCGTGGCATATTTCATTTGCCTGACCGCCTCAAGAAAAGGAAGCCCCTCAATGTCACCCACCGTGCCCCCAATTTCAGCAATCAAGGTCACGTCGGGGTCAAGATGATTGCACATAAAATCTTTGATGGCTTGGGTTACATGAGGAATCACCTGAACGGTGGCCCCCAGATAATCCCCCCGCCGCTCTGCGCGCAGCACAGACTGATAAATCTGGCCGGTGGTGATATAATCAAACTTCGTTGTGGGCGTCTGAATAAAGCGCTCATAATGACCAAAGTCAAGATCCGTTTCACACCCATCATCGGTCACAAACACTTCACCGTGCTCATAAGGGCTCATGGTGCCCGGATCGACATTGAGATACGGATCTAATTTACGCAAACGAACAGGTAACCCTCGCGCTTTAAGCAGGGCACCCAACACAGAGGCACCAATCCCCTTGCCCAAAGAGGAAAGAACGCCACCTGTTAAAAAAACAAATCGCGGCTGCATAGACAATCAAAGCTAAGATGGTTTTTGATTGGTAGGAGCAGAAGGCATCGATTCCGTCGATGCTTTCTTTTTTTCTGCGGCAGTTTCCGAAGACGGTGCCTCTTTTTTCTCCAAAACGCTGGACGAAGGTGCCTTTTCAACCACCGAAGCTGTGATGATTTTTGAAGCCTGCACCTCTTTTTTCGTTAAATACACCAGCCAAAGATTGAGCACAATGAATAACCCCGCAAGAAAGGACGTCAAACGGGTGAGAAGATTGGCTGTGCCGCGCACCGTCATCATGCCGCCCATGGTGCCGCCGCCAATACCCAGGCCCGATTCACTCTTCTGGAACAAAATCACCACAATCAACAACATGGTGACAAAAAGCTGACACAAAAGAATAAAAAGACGCATATTGGCAAACCCCTATCTGTGACCCCACGTTATCACGTGCATCCCCTCTTGTAAACCAGCTTCAGCGCCTTGTTGCCTCAGGCACAGAGATCACAGCCACCACGTGTTTACGTAAGATCTCCACGGTTTGCGGCTCTTTGATCGACACAGCCAGCAGATCAGTATGATGGTGATATCCACGCAACAAAGTGGTCCATAACGCTTGATGCTCTTCAAGCAGCTTAGGGGATATCTTGTCTTTTTTTGTCATGACAAGGCTAAAAGGTCGCTTCCCGTGCACAAGCCACGCCACTGTTTTCACATCCCATTTTTGCGGCGGATGACGGGCGTCAATGAGCACAAAAATATGCACAAGACTCTCGCGCGTTTGAAGATAGGCAGGCAAAAACTTCTCCCATGCACGCTTAACAGATTTGTCCACGCGGGCATATCCATACCCGGGCAAATCGACACACACAAACACATCGTCCACACAAAAGAAATTGGCCTCTGCCGTTTTCCCTGGTGTTTTGGAGACATACGCCATCGAACGGCGCTTCCACAGCGCATTGAGAAGCGAGGATTTTCCCACATTAGAACGCCCCACAAACGCAACTTCTGGCAACCCCGGAGGCGGGCACTGCGTCAGCGCACGCGCGCCTGTTAAAAATGTTACACGCGAAAAATCCACAACACCCTCTGGAAAAACCCTGTCATCACCACCTTAGTATGGTTGTATCAAAAACCGCGTGCAAAAGAAGGAAAATAGGGAAAAGCCTAAAAAAAATCCGGGCACAAAGCCCGGCAGTCTAACAGGGAGGCTTCACGTCTAGGGGACGCAAGGTCGTGAAAACACAACCTTATGGCTCCAAAAAGGAACCAAACCCGAGATAAAGACAATTGCCCTTACCTATGTTATTTAATATCGAAAAAATCGGCAAAAATCAAGAGGGGATTGTAAAAAAGAACGATCGACCCGTTATACTCATCACCAAAAAGCTTAGAAAAGGCTTTGATATCAATAGGTTGAGAGAAAAAGGTGACCCCTACATTTTCAAAAAAAACCACCCACCTTCAGCACAATATCGGATCAGAAAACACATCATCAGAGAAAAGGCCGACACTGGACCTCCAAAAAAAGGGGGGGATAAATCTAGAAGATACATCCATACCGGACATCCAACCACACAGCAAACATCTATAGGTGTTGGGGAGCAACCCAAAGCGTAAAAGTTGAACCCGTTTTTCGGTCGACGCTACTTCTTTCACCACAAACATACTCCCCACAAAAGAAGCGCTGCAAGGTGTTTTGTAGATCCCAGAGAACCTTCTATCCCAAGGCAGCTTGCCTATACAAAAAGAGATGGCGAAACATGAAGTGTCAGGCAACCATGATGTTCAAGCTTTAAACGTGTCAAAACACGCTTCTCTACACATGAAAAAGTGGCCCTCACGCTTAACGCTGGGCTTTTCGAGGCAAAGGCATTTCGCTTTCACCCGATAGGATGCGCACAGGCCCGATGACGTCTTGATCACCATCCGCTCTGAGGCGACCCTCCCCATCCCAGACAGCTTTCAAAAAGTGAAACACGTTGCGGGCATAGAAAAAAGAGGCTGACACAGGATGCATGCTGTACAGGTTTTGAGGGCCCACAATGCGAACGCCCTGGTGAACCACTACCTCACCTGGTTTTGTGAGCTCACAGTTCCCCCCTTGAGACGCTGCGGCGTCCACGATAACAGACCCAGGCGCAAGACGGCTCACAAGATTTTTGGGCATCAAGCACGGCGCTTTTTTCCCCATGGTCAGGGCTGCGGTAATCACCAGGTCCATGGACCCGACGGCCTCACCCATGGCCTCTTTTTGACGTTTTTGATCTTCCTCAGAAAGAGCTTTGGCATACCCCCCCTCACTGGACCCGGCACGCTCGCTCAAGGTGATGTCAAGAAAACGACCCCCCAAGCTTTCCACCTGTTCACGGACCTCAGGACGCACATCATAGCCCCACACGCGGGCACCCAGCCGAGCCGCCGTGGCCACAGCTTGCAAACCCAACACACCAGCGCCCAACACAAGAACCCGCGCCGGCTTGATGGTGCCTGCCGCGGTCATCAACAAAGGCGCCAAACGAGGGAGCGCTGACATCCCTAAAAGAACGGCTGCATAGCCTGCCACTGTGTTTTGAGAGGATAAAACATCCATGTTTTGTGCGCGGCTGATACGCGGCAACTTTTCAAGGCAATAGGCCGTCATCTTCTTTTTTTCAAGCAACGCTTTGGATGCAGCGTCAAGGCCGCCCAACATCCCCACAAGGGATGTACCGTCAGGAAAATGCTTCATTGTTTCTACAGAAGGACAACCCACAGTGACAACAATCTGTCCCCCCTTAAACAAAGACGGGCCAGAAGAGCGAACCTCTGCCCCTTGTGCCACAAAGGCTTCATCAGTAAAAAAAGCTCCCTCGCCGGCGCCTTTTTCCACCACCACATGAAAACCCGCCGCTTTGATCTTTGCCACCATATCGGGCGTGATGGCCACGCGCTTTTCAAGAGGATCAGATTCTTTGGGAACAATTATGTGCATAAAAGGGTTTCCTTACGTTCATCACCACTAGATTAAGGTTTTTTGGGCGTCTTTCTACCCTTTTTTTGATAGGACTGGGGAGAAAAGAGATACTCTGCCCAACCGCCCAGCAAATGAACATACACATCCAGCGTTTGTTGAAAGGTGGCTTGCGCTCTCAGATGATAGGCACTCATTTTGCCATAAAGCATCACCCACAATGGGCTAATCGCCAACGAGATCGCCGTGAGTGTGATCAACATCTGCTGCGCAAAGGGAGAAAGAACGCGACTGTCCCAACCAATAGAGATGAGTAAGAAAGAGAACTCCCCCATTTGTGACAGCATCACCCCCGCCAAAAAGGTTGTGGGCCACGGTTGGCGCAACGCGCGCAACAGACCAAAATTAATAAGCGTTTTGAACACAATAATCCCCAAAGACAGGGACAAAATCAGCCATAGATTCGCCCAGATGAAGGATATATTGATAAACAGTCCCACAGAGAGAAAGAAGGTCATTACCAACACGCTATAGATCGGCATAATCACCTGCAGCATGATGGCCCGCTCTTTCAAATTACCCAAAATGAGCCCTGCCAAAAAAGCACCATAGGCCACAGACAACCCAATAAACCCAGAAACCGTGGCAAACCCAAAGCAAAAAGAAAGGCTCACCAACGAAGGCAGCTCAGGTCGCTCTGCTGAAAAGTTTACAAAAAGAGGCACTTTGCGCGGCCGTGAAAGCCACCACACAAAGGCTGACAAGATGCCCAAGGCCACAAAAATTTTGAGACTCAAGCTCACCCACTGAATACCGTGGTCAAGATCACGCAAGATAAGAATCATGGGCACAATGGCAAGGTCTTGCGCAATCAACACGCCTAAGGTCAAACGCCCCACATCGGTGTTCAATTCTTGGCTGGCCTCCAACATTTTTACCGCCACCGCCGTGCTACTCAGCGCCAAGACAAAGGCCAATAAGAGAGAAAAGCCCAAAGACCACTGCATAAAGGCATGCAAGGTAAACGCAATGCACAAGCTGATGACAATTTGCCCAAACACCACACTCAACGAAATGCCCATGGTCCTTTTGAAACTTCGCAAATCAAGGCTTAACCCCACCACAAAAAGAACCATCAAAATGCCGAAATCTGCGAAAAGCTGAATAATGCTGACGTCTTGAATATAAGCAATGCCTGAGGGTCCTAAAATAACTCCAGCAAGGATATATCCCAAAATGGCTGGCTGACGAAACCGCTCTAATAAAAGACCACAAAACAAGGCCGCTGTGATAACAAGGGCAATTTCTTGAAGACCTAAGACTGTATGCATACTCCCCCCTTCGCCCTCCATTGTAAGCACAATACACCCATAACAACAAGAAATAACAAAGGATCGTACGTCTTTATAAAGAAAAACCGTCAAGGTTCATGATGAAACAAGGATAGATTCGTCACACATAAGCGACAGTCTTCTTGACATAAATGCATAAAGAACCGAGTATTTCTGGGAAAGGCGGAGTAGCTCAGCTGGTTAGAGCAGCGGAATCATAATCCGCGTGTCGGGGGTTCGAGTCCCTCCTCCGCTACCATGATCATTCAAGAACGGTGGATAAAATGGTGAAAATAACTGCAAATGAGCTTAGGCCAGGCAATGTGATTGAACATAAAAATCGTTTTTGGACGATTGTTAAAATGCAACATGTCAAACCTGGCAAAGGTGGAGCCTTTATGCAGGTTGAGCTCAAAGAGCTTAAAACGGGCACCAAATTGAATGAACGGTTTCGTTCAGATGAACACCTCGAACGTGCCCACACAGAAGAAAGGGCCCACCAGTTTTTGTATAAAAATGAAAACGCATTGACCTTCATGAACACGCAAACCTATGACCAGCTCGAGCTTTCTGAAGAACTTCTCGGGGATGCGGCACCTTTTTTACAAGAAAGCATGGAAGTCACCATTTCCTTTTGTGATGACAAAGCCATTTCTATCAACCTCCCCAAAACGGTAACCCTTCAAGTTGTGGAAGCTGATCCTTTTGTGAAAGGTCAGACCGCCACATCCTCTTTCAAACCTGCTAAGCTCGCGAATGGATGTAAAATTATGGTGCCACAATATGTGGAGAAAGACACAGACGTGATGGTGAACACAGAAGACGGTACCTATGTTGGCCGTGCTAAATAAAACCTGAATGAGTGCATGTCCTACCGAACGTTTTACACCCCCTGCCCCTATGTGAACATCATGGCCCGTACGGCTTTTTCTGCTGCCAGGGGTCTTTTGAGAGATTTTGGCGAAATCGAAAATTTGCAAGTCTCGGCCAAAGGCGTGAAAGATTTTGTCTCTGTGGCGGACCGGCGCTCAGAAAAAACCATTTTTAGAGAACTCAAAAAAGCCTATCCTGATTTTGGCTTTATCATGGAGGAACAAGGAACAGTTGAGGGCGAAAAACCCATGACCTTTGTGATAGACCCCCTCGATGGTACCCTCAATTTTTTGAACGGCCTTCCTCACTTTGCGATCTCTATTGGTCTTTTGTTAAACGACACCCCCTTAGCTGGCGTCATTCTTGACCCTGTTCGTGATGAGTTATTTTGGGCTTCAAAGGGCGTGGGGGCCTTTGTCAATAAAAGACGTTTGCGCGCAAGCACCACCACCAAACAACGCACACACCTGATAAGCGCCAGCCACATCAGCTTGCCCACCGCCCAAAAAAAATATCTAGAAACGTTTGCTAACTTTCGCTTATCTGGCTCCACAACATTAGATCTGGCGTATGTTGCCGCCGAACGCTTAGATGGATTTTTAGCCTATAACCTTCCGCTTTGGGATCAAGCCGCGGCGGCGATCATTATTGAAGAAGCCCGCGGACGCATGCACACCCACCCGTCACAGCTTCGCAAAGGATCTTACACCGTGGCCTGTTCCCCTTCCCTTGATGAAAAGCTCATGAAGATGATTGTCGAGGTGGATACACATGGTGGTAACTAGCAGCATTTTTGGCACAGACGGGGTTCGTGGCCGCTTTGGCAGCGTTCCCTTAACGCCAGATGTATTAACAAAGCTGGCCAAAGCCATTGCCTCTTTTTTATATACACAAGACAAAAGTCCCCCCCCTATTCTGATCGCCCGGGATACGCGGATATCTGGGCCCGACATTGAACAAGACATGACTACAACGTTCAATGCTTGCGGCGTCAACACGGTTTCTTTGGGTGTTGTCCCCACCCCTGCGCTTGTCTATGCGATACATGCAGGTAAAGCTTCTTTGGGGATGATGATTTCTGCGTCCCACAACCCATGGCACGATAATGGGATTAAACTTTTTGATGCCAAGGGACGTAAACTCACCCCCACGCAAGAGGCCGCCCTTGAAACCTTCATGACATCAAAGGCGGTCATCAACAAACCTGCGGGCACGCATGGCCATCAAGACATCGTTCCGTCCTACAAAGCGTTTATCAAGCAAACGGTAGACCCCTTGTCATTGAGGGGTTACCGCCTTGTGGTAGACACGGCCCATGGTGCCTTCACGCACATCGCACCGACTGTTTTTAAGGACCTGGGCGCCGACGTTATCACCCTAGGTCATGATCCCAACGGCAAGAATATTAACGATGACTGTGGCACCACCCACCCATGCACCTTGCAAGAAGCTGTCAAGAAGCATCACGCCTCGTTTGGTGTTGCCTTTGATGGCGATGGAGACCGCGTTCTTTTATGTCATGGTGACGGCATACTGCTTGACGGTGATCAGATTCTTGCCTTGCTCGCCTTGAACCACCAGGCTCAGGGACGCCTTGACCCACCTATCGTTGTCTCCACCGTCATGGCCAACCAAGCGATGGAAGATTGCTTGACAGCAAAGGGCATCACCTTTTTGAGAACACCTGTGGGAGACCGCTTTATTGCTGAGACCATGGCAAAAACCGGCAGCCTTCTGGGCGGCGAAGCGTCCGGTCATATGATTCTGGGGCAACATAGCTTCACAGGCGATGGTCTTCTGGCTGCGCTTCACACACTTAAGGTGCTCATTGACCCTAAAAGCCCCCGCATGGCCTTTACCCCCTATCCCCACCACCTTGAAAACCTTCCCATGGCGCAGATGGACCCCAAGATCCTGGCTAACCTTGATGCCATTCAACAGGTCATGACAGAGACATTACGTCAGGGTGAGCGTTTTTTACTGCGAAAATCAGGCACCGAACCTTTGGTGCGCGTGATGATTGAAGCCCCTTCTCAAGAAAAAATCAGCGCCATCAAAGCCCGCGCTATGGAGCATCTGTTGGGTCTTCGTGCGTCTACAACGGCCCTTTAATCTTGCCGCCCACGCTCACGTGCTATCCTTTCCTTCCCTTAAACGCGCGGGCCTTTGGCCCCATTACATGCTGCGATAAAGGGGCAGATGACACACATAAGACAAAGGGCAACCTTCAAACAAGGCCCCACGCTTTTCCCCTTCAGTGGCAAACACGGCCACTGCTCTCACAGTGCCCCCCACCTGGGTGATAAGCTTTTTGGCCGCTTTGAGCGTCTCACCCGTAGAGAGCACATCATCCACAAGCAAAACCTTTTTGTGAGCCAAGCCCAATGCCTGATCTTCACGCACATAAAGGGTTTTGGCCGTGGTGCTTGTGATGGGTTGATAGGTCACCGCCGCCGCGCAACCGCCCTTATCCGTGCCGCGCATCACATAAAAAAACACATGAGGATGCTTTTGTTGAAGATAACGGACCAAAAAAGCAGCCCACACATTGGCCTTGTCACCTGGCACCACCACCCCATCAATCTCGTGCCACCACGCAGCTTGCTCAAGGGCAGCCCCAAGCACATCAACAGAGGCACGCATAAGGTCTAGATTATCCGCCATATCATATAAATAGACATAAGATAAATTGGTGCCCTGAATAGGTTTGAGGGGATATTTTTTATGAAAAGTCCCCACACGAACGTGGTGGACCTGAGGTGGCGGAACGGAAGGCGCCCAACACGCGCCCACAGACAAGAAAGAAAGCACCAAACTTAACACATAAAACATACTACACCATCCTCAAAACAAAATAATTCAATAGGTTACTACCATACCGCCCCCGCCTTTGATACAATCGCGTACCCTTTTTTTACCCCCATAAGCTATTACCCACCACGCCTGTCTCGCCCCTTCTCTCTTGCTCGCCACCATGCCCCCTCTCACTCTTCACCTGTCAAAGCCACCTGATTTTTCTGCCGATATCTCCGTCGTGGTGGTGTTTCTGGCTGTTAAGGATCACTATCTTTGTCTGCAAAAAAGCGCGCACGAGAAGGAAGCTTTTATGGGGCATCCCTAGTGCGCCTACCCCCTGAACATGCCTCCTATACCTAGGTAACCCTTGATGAAGGAGGAGCATGACGTGTAACAGCTTTTTCAACAAAAAGTCTGCGATACCTGGTAAAAAAGCAGATAATTATAGGTAAGTAAGGTAAGTAGTAACTTTTTCTTTTTTTGACATATTGGCATGCCTGTGTTAAGGCATTTTTAATTCTTTTTTTCTTTAAAAACAGATGATTAAGAGGTTTACTGTCTTTTTGTGCCTGTTAAGTCACACCCTTTATGGCGTGGATGTCATCAACATGAGCATCCTAGGAGAAGACACGCCCTTCACCAAAGCCATTCGCGCAACAGGCTTTGAAGAAGAGGCCTACCCCTCTCTTCATGCGGACACAGATACACTGTTATACCTAGGCGCACGCTCAGGTAAGCATAGCCTTTTTACACACCCAAGTTTTGAAAAAGTGCTACGTTATCTTCAACAAAATCCTGGCATTGTGGGAGACGCGCTTTTTGGGGCCATTGTAGGCGTTAGTGCAGCGCGCTCGTGGGCCATCTTTTTTGGCAACGCCACCAACTTGCTTTTGATTCCCAACTCCGCCAACCCGCGTCCTATCTATTGGGGTGTGATGGTGGCGATTTTGTTGCCTGAAGTCTTCAATAACGCCCGCGTTGTGCATACCTTGCACACCAGAAATCCGCATGCATTTTTATGTGAGGCACGGTTAACGCCCAGTCACAAGGCAATGAACGTCTTGAACTATGCCTTATGCACCCTCTTTTTGGCCA
>CBFICL010000006.1:0-10042 GCA_965661165.1 uncultured Holosporaceae bacterium
GTTCGGTAATTGGTGAACAACTCACCCAAAAAAAGCTCATAAGATTTTATGGGCGCAGATGTTTTTTCATGGGCATCGTTAGCGTAAAAAATATAACGATCAAAATCAAAAAAACTATGCCGTGTGTCTTCACGTGTTTGTCTGACACCTTGTTGGAGGCACAGCCCTATTTGTTCGCCATTGTTGATTACCTGCGCACGTGATGAAAGAATGGAGGCCTGCTTGTCAAGATGGCGTTGATCATAAATAAAAAGGCCGTCAAGGGAACCGTCTTTTCTTTTATTGTGTACATAGACCGTGAAAGGACCTAAAGACTTAAACGCCCCCACCTGAAAAGATTTTTCTGAAAAGTGAGAGCGCATCGACAATTCTTGTTTACGAAATTTTTGAAAGGAAAGCGGCACAAAATAAAGTGTCATGAGATATAAAAAAAGTGTGCCTGCCATGCCTACGTAAATAACGGGGCGCAGGATACGAGCTTGGCTGTACCCAGCATTTTTGAGTACTGATAAAATGTTGTCATCACGATAGCGACCATAGAGAAATAAGACAGCAATGAAAAAAGCAAAGGGGAGTGCTAGCGAAAAAAGCTCGGGCAATAACCATGTCACAAACAAAAAAAAGTCCAAAAAAGATAATCTTTGTACCACAATGATGGAGACAAAGCGAAAAGATTGCTTCATCCACAGCAAGCTCGCAATAAAAAGAGAAAGTAAGACAGTTGTGCCCAAAAGGTGAAGTGTCATAGAACGCAAAATGCGCATGAGGTTACCAAGCTAAACAGCACAGAATTTGAGCAAGTCTAAAGCATTTTATACCTTAAAGCCAGCCCTGTCCTCTGAAGGAGAACCACTCATATTTGCCTATAATAAAGTGATCAAGCAGGCGAATGCCCATGTCATGCGCGATGCTTTTAACGCGCTGTGTGATGTCTTTGTCACCTTGAGAAGGTGTGGTATAGCCTGATGGGTGATTGTGCACCATAATCAGCGAAGCTGCGCCTAACTCAAGCGCCCGTTTGACAATTTCTCTTGGATATAAAATGGCATGATCCACCGTGCCCTTTTGTTGGAGTTCATCTGCAATCAGCCCCCCTTTGGTATCGAGAAACAAAAGCCGAAAATGTTCCACATCAAGGTGCGCCATCAGCGTTTTGCAATAGTTGATGACTTTATGGGTGTTGTCGATCAGAGATGATTTTTGTAGATCTTCCCTTAATACGCGGGCCAGAGATTCTTTGATCACATAAAGCGTGCTTAAGGTGGTGTCGCCCACATCTTGTATTTTCTTTAATTTTTCAGGGGACGCTGAAAATACACCAGCTAACGATTTGAACTCTTTAAGGAGCCTCTTGGCCAAGGGTTTGACATCTCTACGCACAGAGGCCCCGAACAAAATCAGCTCTAAAATTTCGTAATCAGCAAGGCTTTCTGGACTTTTGAGAAACCGTTCTCTCAGCCGCGTGCGGTGGCCAAGATAGTGAGGATCTTTGGTGTCCATCAATCACGCACTTTGTGTAAAAATCTCACACCCATCTTGGGTGACGCCCAGGGTGTGCTCAAACTGCGCCGAAAGGCTTTTATCTTTGGTGACCACTGTCCAACCATCGCCCAACAGTTTGGTGCCAGGTTTTCCCATATTCAGCATGGGTTCAATAGTAAACATCATGCCCGGCTCAAGCTTCACGCCCGTGCTGGGCTCGCCCACATGAAGCACCGAGGGAGGCCCATGAAAAAATTGCCCAATGCCGTGGCCACAATAATCTTTCACCACAGAAAAACCATGCTGCTTGGCCAGGGTTTGGATATGGTGGCCAATATCGCCCAAATAACATCCCGGGCGCACAAGATGAATGGCTTCATGAAGGGCCTGCTTGGTCACATCAATAAGCTTTTGGGTGTGTGGAGGCACATGACCCACCACAAACATGCGGCTGGTGTCACCATACCATCCATCCAGAATCACGGTGACGTCAATATTAAGAATGTCGCCGCTTTTGAGGCATGCTTCGCCAGGAATACCGTGGCACACCACATGATTAAGGGAGGTGCAAATGGATTTTGGATAGCCCTTATAGTGAAGGGGCGCTGGGATAGCATGGCTCGCGCGAATCATGTCATCACAAAGACGGTCAAGCTCACCTGTGGTGGTGCCGGCTTTCACAAAGGGAGCGATACGATCCAGAATGCTGGCTGCCAAAGCGCCGGCCTTTCTCATTTTATCAAAAGCGGGTGCGTCATGGAGTAAAATAGGCCCTTCAGGTGAATGAATATGAGGTGCCTCAAGTCTGCAGCACACGTTCATGACACAGGTCCTTTGAAAGGAAGCGAGCCTTTAAGGGCGATGGACGTAGGACTCAACACGAAGTCATAGGCGTACATTTCAACCCCCACCAAAAGCGCTTTTTCCGCGAGTCTAGCATAATTGGGGTCAAAATGATGACAAAAATCGAAGTTTTTACAATCATCGCGTTGGACAACATAGATGAGCGCGCACCGTTGTCCCTGTTGTGCAAGATGGGTGAGCACCTCAAGGTGTTTTGCCCCACGCGTTGTTGGTGAATCAGGAAAAAGGGCCGTGTTACCTTCCCGGTAATGCACATTTTTGACTTCGATAAGACACGTTTTTGAGGGGCCAGAAAGCCTAAAGTCGACCCGCGTGTGGGGGGCAATCATTTTCTCTGATGCAACATGGTCATAGTCACAAAAGGGAGGGAGCCTTTTTTTAACAAGGGCTTCATGAATAAGTTTATTGGGCCTGTGTGTGTTGACACCCACCATCGTGTCGCCCACCATCACACTTTCCCACGTATAGGGGGTTTTGCGGGTTTTAGAGATCGTGTGAGAGACATAGACTGTGCTGCCCTGGCGCAACAGATCACGCATGGCCCCCGTGTTGGGACAATGGGCTGTGATGATCTGCTGATTTTCTTCAAGCTGAATCGTTGCAAGAAAACGTTTATAGCGTTCAAGCAAAGACCCTTTTTGCCAATTATGCAGCGCGAGCGTCGTGGGTGAAGTGTTGGACAAAAACTCTCAATGTTGGATCCAGCGCGTAAATGCATTGATAGCTAGCGGACAGTGCCGGATCATACCTTTGTTCTTTGCGAATCTCAATTTTAGATTGTAAATAAAAGCACCACGATGTATAGCCCTGTTTTTTGAGGTGATCAATAGCCTGTAGCACAAAGGGTTTAAGGTTGGCATCCAACGCTACAAAAGCCATCAACAGAAGGCTCAAGGGATGCAGCTTGGCATCTTCTGTCAGTTGTTTGGCCGCTTCAAAACGTTCGGTTTTGGTGTTTTTGTGATAGATTCTGCAGAAAAGTTCAACCAGGGCAGGGTCGGGTTGGTTTTGCCATCCCGTTTTCAAAATGTGGACAGCACGTTTATCGTCTTGCTGTTCAAGGTGAAGGCACGCCAGTTCATAAAAAATGTGTGCTTTTTGGGGAAGCAAAACCAACGCTTTTTCTAGGAGCCAAATTTTCTTCTTAGGATCACCCTTCCATTGCTGTGCTTTGTGAAATAAGAGTTCACCTTCCCAATGAAAGCTTTTGCTGCTGATGTTTTCACGACGGGCTGTTTGTAGAACTTTTTGGGCTAAATCAACTTCTCCTTGGGAGAGCGAGCTGTAAAATAGGTTCTCAATCGTCCATGGGCTGTGATCATGCATGTCAAAAAGATTTTTGAGAAGCTCATGGGCCACATCACGTTCATTTTTCTTGAGCGACCTTTTAGCTTGTTGCCGCAGACACCATGTTTTTAAGAACGCAAACGTGCTTGCGTGTGCCATGGCTTCCTGGAAAAGAGCATCGTTCGCGCTTTTCAAGCTTTTGAGGTGAACCATGGCAATCCAGGCAGTGTCGGTGATGTTTTTTTTAGAGCACAGTTTGCTCAGCTTTTTTGTGTCTTGTCCGTCAAGGTGTACAAGGGCTCGTGCCATCCGAAGCTCGAGCGATTCTATGTTAAACAACCATGTAAGCAGGCGCTTGCACAACAACAAGGTTATCCAACTGGCCCATAAAAAAATGATCAAAGCGACCCAGGTAGGGTAAGCCTCAAAGGTCCACTGATGCTGATCTATGACCATCACCACGTTTGTATGTGCTTTTTCCCACATGTGAGGGGCTGCCAGCAGGGTGAGGAAAAAAAGATTTTTAACAATAAATGTCCAGGACATAGGCTCTCTCTTTGTCACACCGTCAAAGCTAGCATATCTTTCCCTACAAAGGCTTACTTTCTGGATACATAGTGAACAATTGTGTCAACAAGGGTTGAGAGACTGGGGTGAGGCACATCGATAATGTGAAGATTTTCTTGGGTTCTAAGAGTGTGCGTGATGTCGGCGCTTAGAGAAAAAAAACGCACCCCTGCGAGAACATTAGATAAAGAAGCAGACAGAGAATCAGGTGAAGAGGGGGATCGCTTTTCATCCATAAAGCGGGTCAGTGTGCGGGCCATGCTTTGAGATAGTACGCATACCCCCCAAGGAAGGACATTAAAAGCTTTGTTGAGGTGTTCCTTTTGTGCGTGGATAGGGTGTATGACGTAGCCCAGATATTCTTTCACACAGATGTTGAAAGCACGTAGCTGTGACGTGATGTCTTCTTTAATCTCTTGTCCCCTCACATAAAGCAGGGGCTGTGGAAGCGTGTGATGTTGTTTTTTCAGCAAAGACACAAGGCCTGATGCTTGACCGTTGGGTGAGATGATTACGTTGTGAAATCCAAGCTTTCGGGCCACGTCTGCACTGGCATCACCCACAACAAAAAGCTCTTTTTCTTGTGAAAAACCTGATTGATGCAGCATGCGGATGCCATTGCGGCTGGTGGCACAGGCGCTGGGGCAGCGCAGCATCTCGTCAGGGAGAGGGTCAGAAAAGGCAACCTGTGTCAGGGGGATAAAAACAGGTTGAACCTCCCATTGTGTGAGCGTAGATAACGCTTTTAGCGTGTCTTCGCGCTCATTATCTGCCCTGAAGACGAGCAATCTCTTCATGGTGCATCCTTTTGATCTTATGGCCTAAGGCATGGCCGTGGGTAAAGAAATCTTTAATTTGCGCAAGGTCTATCACGTCTTTGAGGGTGACAAGGTGGGTGCCATCAGGCTGTGAAAGCATGCCGAGAAAGGTGAGGTGCTTATCATGAATATGTGCATATCCCCCCAAGGATGTTTGACAATCACCTTCGATGGCGGTCACAAAGCCGCGTTCCACACACGATTCCTTTTGTGTGTTGTCATGACAGCATGCTTTGAGGGCCTTTTGCAACAAAAGATCCTCTTTGCGGCACTGTATGGCCAGGATGCCTTGTGTGGGGGCAGGGATAAGCTCATTTGGGGAAAAAACGTAACGCACGCGGTGGGTGAGGTGGAGGCGCCTCAACCCCGCCATGGCCAGAATTAAGCCGTCAATATCACCGTCATCCATTTTTTGTATACGTGTATTCACCCCGCCACGAATATCTTGAAGTTTCATGTGGGGATACCTATGTTTGATTTGATTGTGACGCCTTAAGGAGCATGTGCCCACCCCCCCTTCATAAGAAGACAGGTCATGGGGAAGGCTTTTCATTTCTGAGGTGGATAAAAAAGCATCACGGGGGTCTTCTCTGGGTAGAACACAAGCGATCACAAGCCCTTCTGTCATGAGGTAAGGCATATCTTTATAAGAATGAACAGCCATATCAATCTTTTTTTCAAGGAGGTTTTGCTCGAGCTCTTTGACAAAAAGTCCTTTGCCTTCTGTAAAGCGGAGCGGCTGCGATGTTTGATCTCCTGTGGTTTGATAGGGCACAATGTGGGTCGCAATGCCGGTCTTCAAAAGCGCTTGTTGAGCAATTTCAGCCTGTCTTAAAGCGAGCGGCGTTTTGCGTGTGCCAAGATTAAAAGGGCGCCTATTCATTGTGTTCCGGATAATCGGTGTGCAAGCCGCAAGCTAACATATTTTTCGTTTCCATGTATGACAACATTTTTTCTGTAAAAGGATTGTTAATACATTGGAGATTAAAAAATCTTAGCTTTCCATAAAAAAGGGACAGGACGCCTCATGGCCAAGATTAAAGATATGGCACAAGTGCAAGAGACCTTCTTGTCCAACTTGAACCGTATTTCTTCAGTGTCTTGGGTGGGGCATGTGCGCTCTATTGTGGGTCTGTTGGTGGAGGTAGTGGGGATTACACATTGTGTGCGTTTGGGAAGCATGGTGCGTATTTGGCGAGATGAGCATCACCATTTGTTAGGCGAAGTGGTAGGGTTTCGTCAGGATGTCGTGTTGGTGATGGGCTATGATTTTTTGGATGGGATTGGCCCCAAAGCGAAAGTGAATGTCATAGAGCAAGATATGCACATCTATCCTTGCGACGCGTGGCGCGGGCGTATTGTGGATGGCTTGGCCAGGCCTATCGATAACAAAGGGCCCCTCTTGCAAGGCACCATGCCTTATTTTGTGAAGTCAAAAGCCCCCGAAGCCCATCAGCGTGCACGAACCAACACGCCTGTAGATTTGGGTATCAAGGCCATGAACACCTTTACCACATGCTATCGAGGTCAGCGCATGGGTATTTTTTCAGCCGCTGGTGTCGGCAAATCGATTCTGTTGGGGCAAATTACACGCTTTACTGATTGTGACATTATTATCGTAGGCCTTGTGGGCGAGCGCGGCCGGGAGGTGAAAGAATTTATTGAAGATCAATTGGGTGATGAGGGCCTTGCGAAGGCTGTAGTGGTGGTGGCCACATCAGATATGCCGGCCCTGTTAAGGCGACAAGCGGCGTATATTACGTTTACGTTAGCTGAATATTTTCGCGATCAACAACTCAATGTCTTATGTGTGGTGGACAGTGTCACCCGTTTTGCACTGGCGCAGCGGGAAATTGGCCTGTCTGTATCAGAGCCCCCTGCCACACGCGGGTTTCCTCCCACCGTTTTTTCTGAGCTGCCCCGCCTTTTAGAGCGCGCAGGCAACACCCACCATGCGGGGTCTATTACAGGTATTTTCAGCATTTTGGTGGAAGGTGATGATCATAATGAACCCATTGCAGACGCCGTGCGAAGCATTCTTGATGGCCACATTGTTTTGGATCGGTCGATTGCAGAAAGAGGGCGCTATCCTGCCATTAATATCTTAAAAAGTGTTTCACGGGCACGTATTAAACGGTCGCCCGAAGATGAAGCGTGCATCGAACACGTCAGGCGTGTGTTGTCGACCTATGAAAATATGGCTGAGATGATTCAGTTAGGTGCCTATCAACAGGGTCAATCACCTGATGTGGATAAAGCCATTGCCGATTATCCCAAAATTGAATCTTTTCTCAGTCAAGACAAAGACACCGCGGTTTCCTTAGAAGAAGGTTTTGCCCAATTGAAGGACATCGTGAATCCATGAAGGAAGGCATTCACAAACGGTTGGCGTCTTTGCTACGTCATGAGCTTAAGCAAAAAACCTATCTCTTGAAGCAAAAAGAACAAGAGATGACCATGATGAAGTCCACCATACACAACCTGGAAACCGCCTTTAAAAAAGAGTGGAACGTCATGCGACATGATGCAGCGCTTTCTGGGATGGCTCATAGGTTTTTGCAGCAATTTGACCACGAGAGACAGCAGGCACAAGCGGGCTTTGCGCGTCTCGAGAAAACCATCAAAGAGATTCTTCAAGACATGCGCACCCTTTTCGAAAAGGTCAAGCGCCACGAAACAATACAAGAGCGTCAAGTCCGTGAACACATGCTTCACGTGATGAGACAAGAAGAAAAAAAGCTAGAAGATGTGCGGACAGCGCTTCAACGCCTATCCCTCCTTGCGGCACCGGGCTTCAAAGGCAGCCCTCATTTGGTCCTTTAGAATTTTTTCAGCAAGGGGCGGCACGTTTTTGTCAATCCAAGATGACAGGAATTCTCTCACAATTTTTTCAAGGGTGGACTCAAGGAACACTTCAAACCCTTCAGCCAATTTTTCTTGTCGTGATATGTTGGAAATCAACGGTGACACATTATTTTTCACAGCTTTTGCAGATGCAGCGCCAGAAGATCCATGAGAAGATGCGTGGCTGAGCGAAGTTCTTGCGGGTGTTGCGGGTGCTGATGCCATCTGCGCTTCATCCTTCTCGCTGGCTTTGCCCTCTACGACCTCTTGAAGCTCTAAGACGTTTGAAGAGGCCTCTTGAGAGTCTTCATCTTTCTCCAGTGCAGGGCCTTCATTATTGCCGATAACGCGGCGGATAGAGGCCAAAATATCTTCAATGGATGTCGTTTCTTCGTCAGGCATGATTTATTCTCCACGTGTAAGTAGAACAGGTGCGGAAACTTTAGGTGCCAGGCCAATCCAAGGACCATAGCTCTGGGGGGCATGGGAAGACACGTCCAACTTAAGGCTTCTGGCCGTCAACTGACCCGTAAGGGAAAGAATACGCAATCGCTCGATCATTTCACGTTTACGCGCTTCCGTCCAGTTTTGGTAGGAGCTTTCTTTACGGTTTTGAATTTCTGAGACATTGATAAATGTTCTTCCTCCGTGCGCATATTCGGCTTGCATCGCATCCAAAGCTTTCTTGTTGGCCATCAGTTCAATTTCATAACGCATCACGCTTTTGTGCGCGGCTTTTTGTTGGTTACGCGCTTGAAGTGTCGCTTGATAAACATTGAGCTGCGTTTGTTGTCTTTTTAAACGGCTTTGGTTAAAAGTTTGTTCGGCCTGCCTAACAACGGCTTGCTCTTTACCCAGAGGAATGGGGACCCTAAGACTTAATGTGCCCGCCAAATCCACAGAGCGGTCTTTATACTGCGGAGTGTTGGTTTCATTATAGTAATATTTGGTGTTGTCTGTTGACTTATAGGCGCGCGCCTGGAGATCGACGCTGGGAAGCATCTGATTTGATAGCTGAGACTGCACTTCTTTGCGGGCGCTTTTTTCACGAAACGCTTCTGCTTTGATGGAAAAATTTTGATGAAGAGCCAACTTGATCAGCTCTTGCTCATTTTCAGGTATTTTGACGGGCAAATCAGGCCAGGAAAAATCTTCACTGGGCTCTATGCCTGCAATCTCATAAAACTGTGTTTTGGCCACCGCAAGACGGGATTCAGATTCCACATATTTGGCTTCAGATTCAGCCAATTTGGCCTCTGCCATAAACACATCGGTGCGGCTGATCTCACCCACGCGTGCCCGTGCCCGAGTTTGGGCTAACAGGGTCTGAGACAAGGTGATATTGCTTTCATAAAAGGTTTTGAGCTCTCGCGACACAATCATTTCAAGAATCACTTGCATCAGGTCAAAAAATACAGTGGATTCCGCAGCCTCTAAATCTAGCAAGGCGGCCTGATAGCCGGCCTCTGTTTTTTGCCACCTGGCGATGGAGCCAAAACTGGCAAACAAATTTTGCTCGGCGGCCACACCAAAGTCAGAAGGTTTGCCCAATGTGTCTGTGTGTCTGGGGTCTTCAACAGGTTTGTCGTAGGTTTTTTTGTTCACACCATAAGACGCTGTGCCGCGGGCCGTGGGCACCCACTCCCCTTGAGCTTGCCTTTTTTTATCCTTCTCAATTTTGACCGCAGCTTCGGCAATTTTGATGCGCGGATTAAAAGCGTGAGCGGCTTGAAGGGCCTGTTTCCACGTGCGCGGTTTGGCCGACGCCGGTGTGTTTGACCCGTCTGCCCACAGGGGGGTCAACGTCATCAGGCCAAGACTGAACAAAATAAGGGACCGTTTTAGGACCATAAGGGATCAAAACAATGATATAAAAATCCCGACCAGTCTATTTCTTTTTATTTCATCTGTAAAAGGAAATTTCTGTTCAAAGGGCGTATCTTCGTTGTATTTTGTGGTAAGCCCATAGAGGAAAACGTTGTTGTGACAATCTTGATTTTGCTTTCCCTATCGCTTTGTTTTTGTTTGGTTTTGCTAGCCAAAACAACACAGAAAGCGCGCAACCTTGCCCGTGAGGTGACCTCGCTTAACACACAAATCCTTGTGTATGAAGAGCAAAAGAAGGCCCATCTTAACGTCAAAGAGTTGGTGGATCATCACATCAAGCATGTGTGTTCGCA
>CBFICL010000006.1:10141-41584 GCA_965661165.1 uncultured Holosporaceae bacterium
CGGTGCCTATGAAGGCCTTCATGAAAAAATACACAATCTCTCCGAGGTTCATGCGCATCTTCACCACCAAACTACACAGTTGGCGCAGGCGCTTAAAACCCCCAACATTCGAGGCAAATGGGGCGAGATGCAGCTCAGACGGTTGGTGGAATGGGCAGGGATGCTGCCTTTTTGTGATTTTTTTGATCAAAAATCCTTTCATGTAGACGATAAAACGTTGCGTCCTGATCTTGTGATTCGCATGCCCGAAGCGCGATGCGTTGTGGTGGATGCCAAAGCCCCTTTGGCGGCATGCTTGCCAGAAGAAGCTGAAAACAGTCTTTCTACCGACACCATGCGCGACCACGTGCAGAAAATAAAGCACCACATCTATACGCTCAGCCGCCGTGACTATACCACATACATTCAGAAAACACCGGATTTCATCCTCTTGTTTTTGCCCACAGAGGGTCTCTTGATTAAGGCGTTGGAAGCAGATGCCTCCTTGCTGGACTATAGTGCTGAAAAATCTGTTTTGCTGGCAACGCCCATGACCTTGATTGCGCTCTTGAAAGTGATTGCCATGGGGTGGCAACAAGAGGTGCTTTCTGAAAACGCTCAGGAAATTAGTGACTGTGGCAAGCGCCTCTCTCAAATGTTGGAAAAAACCTTGGCTAAACTTCATGACGTAGGCAAATCACTGGGAAGCTCGGTGAGGGGTTATAATGCGTTTCTTGCTTCTCTTGAAGATGACGTTATGCCTGAAGCCCATGCGCTTAGCACCCTGACAACCTCAAAGCCGGCAAAAACGCAAATGCGCACCATCAAATCGCTTCCCAAAGAAAGAAAGGGGGCCTAACGTGTCATCGGAGAAGGCCAGGGCCCCTATAGAAAAGGCGTCCACAGATTCTGTGTCCGTTTCTGAAGCTGTTTTTTCTGTGAGCCAAGCCTCTCTTTTAATCAAGAAACATGTGGAGCAGCATTTTGATCATGTGTGTATCCAAGGTGAAGTCTCTGCCCCCAAGCTTCATACGTCAGGCCATCTTTATTTTTCTCTTAAAGACGATACGGCAGTGTTGGATGCCGTGTGTTGGCGGCCCTTGGCGCATCGTTTTAAAGACAGTCTTGGCCATGGCACCCAGGTGGTGTGTCGGGGCAAAATCACCACCTATCCAGGTCGCTCTAAATATCAAATGGTTGTGACAGAGGTGAACGTCGCGGGCCAAGGTGATTTGTTTCAACTGCTGGAGGCGCGGAAGAAAAAATTACGTGAAGAAGGGCTTTTTGAGCCGTCACGAAAAAAAGCCCTCCCCCCTTTTCCACGCTGTATTGGCCTGATCACCTCTCCCACGGGCGCGGTGATTCAAGACATTCTCCACCGTTTGGCGGATCGATTTCCTGTGGACGTTCTTTTTTATCCTGTGAATGTGCAAGGTGAGGGCGCGCTGGCCTCTATGGTGGAGGCGATGGATGTGTTGGGGCAGTTTGCAAGTGAAAGCATGACGCCTGATGTGATCATCCTCGCGCGTGGGGGCGGCAGTTTTGAAGATTTGTTTGTGTTTAATGAAGAGGCTTTGGTGCGCGCTATCGCCCGGTGCCCTTTGCCTGTGGTGTCAGCGATTGGCCATGAAACAGATACTACTTTAGCTGATTATGTGGCGGATCAGCGGGCCCCCACTCCTACAGCAGCGGCAGAAATCACCACCCCTCATCGGACATCGCTTGCCCATACCCTCACCACCTATGTCAGGCGTCTTGATCAAGCGTGGCGTCAGGTGCTGGAGCCTTGGTGTATGCGTCTTCATTTTTTTCAGCAGCGTCTGCGTCATGGTTATGGATTTCTTCCTTTGCATGCGCAGCGTCTTGATGATTTGGAAGCGCGGCTGCAAGGATATGTTGATTTTTGGGGCCATCAGAAACAACGTCTTGATTGGTTAAAGGCCCGATTGACAGAGCCTCAGGCATTAGTCACGATGCAAAAAACAAGCTTTCGTCATGCACAAAAATCCTTAACCACACGGGCGCATGAGATGCTGGCGCAGCACACGAAAGATCTGCATCATTTAGCTCAGCGTCTTCAACAAACATCTCATGAAAAAGCACTCGCGCGTGGGTTTTGCATAGCTCTTTCGCCTGAAGGAGGTGTGGTCACATCTAAGGCACACGGACAGAGCCTTTCTCGCTTAACAATGATGTTTCACGATGGCAAGCTGGCGGTGAGGCCCGCAAACCCCGGCGATGATGATGAGTGAGACGCCCCAAGCCCCCCCGCTTCCTCCGGGGCTGTATATCGTTGCTACGCCCATTGGCCATCGGCGAGACATCTCGTTGCGCGCGCTCGATGTGCTGTCATCTGTGGATATGATTGTGTGTGAAAACAAAAAGCATAGCCACAAACTTTTAGATTTTTATCACATCCAAAAAACCCTCCATACCTATCATGACCACACATCTCAAGCGATGAGGCAGCGTCTTATCGAAGCCGTGATGTCAGGAAAGCGTGTGGCGTTGATCAGCAGCGCAGGGATGCCTCTTATTTCAGATCCTGGCTATAAATTGGTGCGCGCTTTTTATGAGCACCAGCTGTTTGTGACGCTTGTGCCTGGACCTTCGGCATCGTTGTCTGCTTTGGTGTTATCGGGGTTGCCTACGGACCGCTTCTTCTTCCAGGGGTTTCTTCCCCTCAAAGGGTGGCAAGGGGTGCTTGATGAGCTGAAACCCCTTCAGGCTACGCTTGTTTTCTTTGAGTCTGTACCGCGTTTGGCGGGGACTTTAGTAAAACTGTATAAGGTGTTGGGAGAGCGTTCTTTTGTGGTGGTGCGTGAACTGACAAAAGTGTTTGAAACGCGTTTTGAAGGCACGTTATCACCTTCACCCACTTTGCCGCCAGAGCTTAAAGGAGAGCTTGTGGTTTTGGTGGCAGGACGCGAAGAACAAGAAAAAAAGGCTATGGATGCGCAGGCTATAGATGATTTGCTGAAAACAGCGATTACAACGATGTCATTGCGTGATGCTGTGCGGGAGGTTTGTGATGTCACAGGCGCGCCGCGCGATGTTGTGTATAAAAAAGCATTAACGATAAGAAAGGCAATTCAAGAATAAGAGAGGCAACCTAAGAAATGAAAGATGAGACGTTGACGTGGCAAAAAGAGATACGATGACGTTGTGACCATTTTTGCTCTTTTCAAAAAAAGCGCTTCCGTATACCATCACAGAGTATTGCGGGTGTAGCTCAGGGGTAGAGCACAACCTTGCCAAGGTTGGGGTCGAGGGTTCAAATCCCTTCGCCCGCTCCATGTTGTCTGTTTTACGTTCGGGTGTCCTTATGATTCTCTCTTCTGCTGTATTTCATGACCTTGTGGATCGTGTCAGTGACGCAGTGGATAAAAAGCATCAAGACTGGTTTCGCTTGTTTTGCCTCAACCTCTTTTCTGAGGAGCTCACTGCTTGTGAGGTTGCTGAGAGCGCTGTGAGGGAAACACACTTAAAAAAAATATGGGAATACTATCGATGCCAGGGCGGAAAGGACGGTGTTTCTTTTTTAGAGGAGGAGACGGCTGAATCCACCTGTCTTATGATGGTTTTTTCTCACAACCGTGTTCCACACGCCGTTATCATGTCGCTGTTGGCAAAGGAAGCGCACAGTCACCATTGTTTTTACACGCGCTTTTGCGTGGAAAGAAAAAAAGGCGTACTGACAGCTTTGAGCGCTGGAAGCCATTGTCAAAAACCTTCACTGTCAGAGGATTGTTATTGTCTTTTTTTTCACGACAAACTCAGCGCTTCTGAAAAACGCGGCCTCGAGAAAAAGATCGATGCTTTTGTGGCGTTGTTTGCGTCTTCAGAAGGGGTGCTAGCAACGCAAGCATTGGCTCAAGAAGCGGCTGCTGGGGATCATTTTTTGTCATGGGTGCACCATTTTTATGCGTGTGCACATAACATGTTTCAAGATCCAGTGTCGCAAGAGGCACTGACCTCTTTTTTAACATCCCTGCCTGCCGATTATCGGGTGCGTCATACGCCAGAAGAGGCGCTTGAGGATTTTCTCCATTTAAAAGAGACGCGTGCGCCCAAAGAGCTTAGGGTGCGTCTTTTTGTGAAGAACGATGTGCTTTTCATGAAAATGTATTGTGCGGATGACCCCATTCCTCTCGACACATTGGTGCGAGTGCTCGGGCATATGGGTCTTTGCGTGCTGTCAGAATCTTCCTTTTCTTTTGCTCATGCTGCCCATCGTGCCTCGTTGCATCATATGACCCTTAAGAAACTGCCCTTTCCTGATTATCGCGTTCTTGAAACGCTTTTAGAGCAAGCCTTGCGTGCCGTGTTTGCCTATGGCGAGGAGAGTGATGATTTTCAAAAAATGATTCCTGCTGCGGGGCTTAGCTGGGAGGAGTGCCGCCTTTTGCGCGCCTATGTACGTTATCTCAAGCAATTGGGGGTACCTTATGGGCGCGGCTATGTGGAAAGTACGCTGCTGAAACATCCTGACCTTGTGACGCAATTGTTGGCTCTTTTTCATGCCAGGCTTGCCCCCTCGCCTTCTCAGAAATCTTCTGTGGCTGTAGATCCTGAGACGTTACTTCACGATATTTCTGGCATCAATCGCTATGATGAAGAGCGCTTGTTTCGTTCACTCTATTATCTGGTGATGGCTACGGTGCGGGCTAATGTATATCAACGAGATCATGGCGAGCCTAAGCGTTATGTGGCGCTTAAATTTGATTGCCGGGTGATCGAAGATATGCCCTCGCCCCGTCCGATGTTTGAAATTTTTGTCTATGCCCCTTTTATGGAAGGGGTTCATTTGCGCAGCGGGCGTGTGTCACGTGGCGGCTTGCGTTGGTCCGATCGCCAGGAAGATTATCGTGACGAAGTTTTGGATCTGCTCAAAACACAGGTTATCAAAAATGCGGCGATTGTGCCTGTGGGTGCTAAGGGCGGGTTTGTGACGAAAAAAACAGACGGGGGCTTGCTGGGTGATCGGTTGTCACAAAGCCATATGCCTGATGCCTATGGTGTGTATGTGCGTGGTCTTTTGGATTTGACAGATAATCTCCAGAAAAAAAAGGTGGTGAGACCTCAGGATATGCAATGCCTTGATGATGCTGACCCCTATCTTGTGGTGGCTGCGGATAAGGGAACAGCCACCAAATCTGATGAGGCGAATGCGCTTTCGGCAGAATATCATTTCTGGTTGGGGGATGCTTTTGCGTCTGGCGGCGCGCAAGGATACGATCATAAAAAAATAGGCATCACAGCCCGCGGGGCGTGGAAGTCTACAGAACACCATTTTCGCACCCTGGTCATGGATCTGTCTCAGCCTTTTTCAGTTGTCGGTATTGGGGATATGTCAGGGGATGTCTTTGGTAATGGTATGCTGTTGTCACAATCGATTCAGCTGATGGCTGCGTTTGATCACCGGGATATTTTTCTAGATCCCCACCCTGACCCGCTGGTGTCGTTTAAAGAACGTAAGCGCCTGTTTCAAAAAAAACACTCGTCATGGAAAGATTATCACCCGGAGCTCATTTCTAAAGGTGGGGGCGTTTTCTCGCGGTCATTGCGTATGATTCCCCTATCAGCAGCTGTGCGGGCTTGGCTTAAGGTGAGCCAAGATAAAATGACGCCTGATGAATTGATTCGGGCCTTGTTGAAGTCTCCGGTAGATCTTTTATGGTTTGGCGGCATTGGCACGTTTGTGAAGGGGGAAAAAGAGCCTGATATTACCATTGCGGATAGTGGGAACAACCATGTGCGTGTGAATGCATCAGATGTGCGGGCGCGTGTTGTGGTGGAAGGCGCCAATTTAGGATTTACGCCCCAGGGACGTGTGGAGTATGCCCTTGCGGGGGGGAGCATCAATGCAGATGCTCTTGATAACGCTGCGGGCGTCATGTGTTCAGACTATGAAGTGAACATCAAAATACTGTGTGCCCAGTTGATGGAACGCGGCAAGCTTTCTGAAGAGGCGCGTAATACGCTTCTCAAAGACATGACGGCAGAGGTGGTCGATTTGGTGCTCAGGCGTCTTTATTGGCAAAATCAGGGCGTTTATTTTGTGTATGTGCGCGGGATTGAGTTATTAGAAGAGCATGAGCGTTTACTGCAGCGTTTGGAAAAAGTGGGTGCGCTTGACCGTGAACGTGACGCCCTGCCTGCCCCTGACGAGCTTCAAAGGCGACGCAGCAGCCAAAAAGGCCTGACACGGCCCGAAATTGTCACCCTGATGGCCTTAAGTAAAATTGACCTTCATAAAGACATTTTGGATTCTGCCTTGCCTGAAGACCCCTTTCTCATGACTATTCTTGTGGATTATTTTCCCCCTACCCTCTCTCAACGTTTTTCGAGCTTCTATGGCCAGCATCCTCTTAAAAAAGAGATTATTGCCACCGTGTTGTCGAACTTGATTTGCGACACCTTAGGTCCTTCTTTTGTGCATGAAGTGTTTGAGCTTACACGGGTGACGCCTGCCCATATTGCCAAAGCCATTTTGGTGGTGCGGCATTTGCTCGCAGCCAGCCAGTTTGATGCGCTTGAGGTGCAAGACATGAATGCAGAAGCGCGATTGTCCCTGCTTTGGCAGATGGATACCACGATCAAAAGGCTGGTGGTGTGGTTTTTGCGCCATGAAAAGATGGATGTGCCTATCAAAGAGCTGATTGGTCGCTATGAAAAAGGCTTTTGCACCTTTAGACAGGATGTTCATGCGTGGTTACCTCACGAATACCAAACCACACTCAATGAAACGTGGGGTCAAGAGGCTGCCCCAGATTTTTGGAAGCAACATATTCTTCCCCTGGATCCTTTAATGTTTGCCACAGACATTATCCAAGTGCAGCGGTTTGTGCGCAAGCCTTTGGCCTTTGTCAGTCAAGTTTATTATGAGCTGGGTGATTTGTGCGGTGTTCGTTGGCTGCGCGATAAAGTGGCGCATTTTCCTGTCCATACCTATTGGCAAAAAAAGGGGTTGCAAGAGATTATCGAGCAAGCTTTTTCTGTGCACCAGCAGTTGGTTTTGTATGTGTTATCTAATGTGAAGGGTGATCACCCTCACGACGTGGTGACAGCGTGGCGGGCACAGGCAGGCGGCGTGTTTGAAGACTATCTCACGCTGTTAGAAGATGTGCGTAGTGCTTCATTTGTGGATGTATCCCCCTTAATTGTTTTGGGGCAAGAGCTGAGGCGTTTTTATGAGCACATGGCGGGTACGTGTGTGATGACGGTTTCGTTTAGGTAGCCTATGTTGTTGCTTAAGAATGTGGGGTTTGAGCGTGCGGGGCAAACGATTTTAGAGGGTTTGTCTTTCGATGTTCCTGAGGCAGCTCTTACCACCATTATTGGCCCCAATGGTGCTGGAAAAACCACGTTGCTCAACATATTGGCTGGCCTTTTGGTGCCGACACAAGGGTCCATCACACGTCCTCAGGGTAAAAAAATAGGCTATATGCCGCAGACGTTGGTGACATCCTCCTTTCTGCCGTTAACGGTGGAGACGTTTCTTGAACTTACGCCCTCTGGGCCCAAGCGTGGTCGTGACGTGTTTGCATCTTATGGGTGGGATGACTCCCTTACACAAAAATATATGCATGCCCTTTCGGCGGGTGAAAAACAACGGGTTCTTTTCGTGAAAGCGTTGATGCAGCAGCCAGACATTTTGATCCTCGATGAGCCCACGCAAGGGTTAGATATTGAAGGTGAAACGCAGTTTTATAAGGCCTTACGGGCGCTTTTAACCCAACAGAGTCTGACTGTTATTATGGCTTCCCATGATTTGCACACGGTGTTTCGGGAAAGCGCCCATATTGTGTGTGTCAACAAAACCCTTTGCTGCTCAGGACCGCCCGAGGATGTGCAGGCCCATGATCATTATCAGCAGCTGTTTAAAAAACAAATTTTTTCACAGTTGCGTCCGTATGTTCATCCCCATAACTGAGTGAGGCTTTTAAGGGGCGTATTTCTTTGCTAAGGTGTACCAGAGGCGGATGTAGCTCAATGGTAGAGCTGTAGCTTCCCAAGCTATCGACGAGGGTTCGATTCCCTTCATCCGCTCCACTGTGTGCAACCTGTTGGGCGATGTTTTGTGATGAGATGCAGGCTTCTTGCTGTGTGTGTGCCTCTTGTTTTGTGTTTGTGGGTGGCGGCGGCCTTTCCCCTATGCGCCTTAGACCCGTGCGTAGGAGAGATGTGCGTGCTGTTTATTGAGCAGGAAGAAAAAAGGCAAGGCATTCCCGATAAGTTATTGGTGGCCATGGCGCATGTGGAATCGGGTATCGCTGTCGCTGCTAAGCGTTATCCATGGCCGTGGAGCGTAAATGTGGCCGGTAAATCCTATTCATTTCCCACGCGCCGCGCCGCCGTTCACTTTGTGAGAAAGAAGCAAGAGCAGGGCCTGCGTAACATTGATGTGGGATGTATGCAGATCAATTTATATCATCATGGTCATGCCTTTCGCACGTTGGAAGAAGCGTTTGACCCGCGTATCAATATCCGTTATGGGGGCACGCTTTTAAAGAAGCTTTATGGGCGTTCGGGGTCGTGGGATCAAGCGGTAGCTTTTTATCATTCAAAAACACCCCATTATTATCGCCCCTATCAGCAAAAAGTTTTTCGTCATTGGTATCGATTTGCTCGTTAAAAAGGCTATGACATGCAGCATTCTCTGTGCCTCATGCTGAGGTGCATTAAGCGACGTATACGTTGCCTCTGCTCGTGAGCCTCGCGGGTTCTGTGCGGGTGTGTGCGCCGGCAACAGCCTTAGCGTGACGAACGTGAGGGGGACATTTTTCCTTGTAATATTTTATCAAAATGGTTGACGACGCCCCGTAGCGTCCGAATTTCTTGATCTGTATAACACGTGCGAGTAAAGGCATTGCGTATGTTGCGACTCATTTTTTCCTTCATTTCAGGAGGATAAAAAAAGCCAGCGGCATCAAGCACAGATTCAAGATGGGTCAGCATGCCCTGAACGTCATGGTGTGTTGCGAGCTCTGGCTGGTTGTGTGAAGAAGGCGGTGTAGGTGCGTGAGGATGCGCATGACGCCATAGCTCATGAGCCACAAGTAGCACGCACTGGGCCAGGTTGAGGGAGGTGTAGGCCGGGTTCAGCGGGATGGTCAAAATACCTTGGGCCCAAGAGACGTCTTCAGAGGTGAGCCCTGTTCTTTCGGGGCCAAACATTATGCCCACCTTAGGGTGGGGAGAAAGCGTGGCGGTGAGCTCTGTTAAGGAGTGCACAGGTTTGGTCATATCACGATGGCGCGCGGTGGTGGCCAGCACATAGGTCAAATCTGAGACGGCTTCGTGAAGGGATGAAAAGGTGTGAACGGTGTGGGGAAAGTGCCGGGCGCCCGCTGCCGCCTTCAGGCCCTTTTCACAGGGCCACGCATGTTTAGGGGAGACCAAACGAAGCTCATGCATGCCACAATTCCAAAGGGCGCGCAGGGCCGTGCCCACGTTTTCAGGCAACTGGGGGCGCACAAGGATAAAAGCAGCTTTCATGAAGGATCACATCCGTGACAGAAATCAGGGTCATACTAACACACGTCGGGTCCAGGCGGTGTGTTTTCTTTAACACTTATGTGAAGCAAAAAAGGCTCTTGCCGGGACGTGGCAAGCGATAGGCATGGAGGGCATTCATGTCGTTATGAAAGAGAAAGTAAAGAAGCAAGCCAAGGAGCCCCGGATTCTCTTCTATGCTTTATCGTTGCCTGCAAGCCCTTTTCACAGGGCCACGTATGTTGGGGGACACCAAACGAAGCTCATGCATGCCACCATGCTAAAGAGCCTTAACGGCGTTTCCACGTTGTTTGGCCATGGCGATCTTCAAGAATAATGCCTTGTGACGCCAGGTGTTGGCGCACAGCATCGGCCTTTGCAAAATCTTTGCAGCGCCGGGCCTGCTCTCTTTCTTCAATCTGTTGTTCGATTTCTTGTGCGCTTAATGCATGTGACCCAAGTGATCCGGATGTTGCTTTTCCTTGGAACCACGCTTGCGGTGTGTGGTGGGCAAAACCCATCAGGTGCGCACTGGCCAACACATCTCGCGCACGCCTTGCTCGTTCATCTGAATCTGTTGTTTGGTTTACCGCATTCACCTGCTCAAACAGGGTTTTAAAAGCCTGCGGTGTATTCAGGTCATCACATAAAGCCGGGAGGATGGCTTGTGGCGCATCGGCTGGCTCTTTATCCGGAATGTGAGTGAGTGCCTCATACATACGGTCTAGATTTTTTTTCGCCTGCACCAGCTTACTTTCTGTCCAATCCAGAGGTTGGCGATAATGGGCGCTCAACAATACCCAGCGAATGACCTCCCCAGGCCAGTGCTTAAGGGCCTCTGACACCGTGATAAAATTGTTCAGGGATTTTGCCATTTTCACACCATCTACCGTTAAGATGCCATTGTGCATCCATATATGAGCCAGCTCTGGCACATCAAAACCACAGCAACTTTGGGCTTGTTCGTTTTCATGATGAGGAAAAATGAGATCCTGCCCGCCCCCATGAATGGTTAAGGGCAGTGGAAGAAAGGCGTGACTCATGGCCGAGCATTCAATGTGCCATCCGGGGCGCCCCCATCCCCACGGACTCTCCCATCCTGGTTCCCCGTCGTGAGAGGGCTTCCATAGGACAAAATCGTGAGGATCCCGTTTGTGGGCATCCACGGCCACCCGTGCCCCTGCTTGCTGCTCATCCAAGGATCTGCCTGATAGACTGCCATAATGCGACATATGTTTCACGTGAAACATCACATGATCGGCGACGACATAGGCATACCCCTTGTCAATGAGGGCGTGGATAAGGTGGATCATGTCCTGAACGTGATCTGTTGCGCGCGGCTCATGGGTGGGGCGCCAGGCATGGAGAGCATCCATGTCATGATGAAAAAAACCTAAGGTGCGTTGTGTGAGGTCATGAATAGACTCACAGTTGTGTTGGGCGGCTTGAATAATTTTATCGTCAATGTCGGTGATGTTCCGCACATAACATACGTGAGGATAGGTATGGGTTAACAAGCGAAAAAGCATATCAAACACCACTACAGAACGTGCATTGCCCAGGTGCGCACGATCATATACGGTGGGGCCACACACATAGAGGCTTATGTTTTGCTCTGTAGAGACCAGGGGTTTTTTGGTTTTGCTTTTTGTGTCGTAAAGATACAGGTTCATGATGAGGTATGTCCGTCTGTGATTTGCGTTGTGAGGCGGTTGCGTACTCGTGCTTCGCCGATGAGCGGCAACACATGACTCATTTGGGGGCCGTGGTTTTGCCCTGTCAGGGCGTATCGCAAAGGGGCATAAAGGGCGCGCCCGGTGCGTTTTGTGTGGATTTTGAGGTGTTGGGTCCATGTGCCCCATGTATGCTCATCCCAAGGTTCAGAGGGTAAAAACGCCCGTGCGTCTTTGAGATAGTTTCGTGTAAGCGGATCTTGAGGAGGCGGGATCGTCGGGTCTTGAAAACAGATGTCATACCACATCCCCAGGTCGCAAGGTTTAGAAATGTTGTGGCGAATGGCTTCGATAAACGCAGGGGTGGTTTTTTCTCTTTTTTCTTGAGGCATAAGATCAATGAGGCATGATGGGGGCAAGGCTTGCATCGTGTAGGTTTGTATGGTGGTTAAATCACTCCATGACAGTTTGGGGCTTGCTTTGCCATAAGCCTCGAGCGAAAAGTGCTCACGTATATCGTTGCGCGAAGCGTAGGTGTGTGTGCTGTGGGCTGTGCCCATGGAGAGTAAAAAATCTCGCACAGCGTCGGCAAAGAACCCTTGCTGTTTGAGGGTGCCCAATGTCAGGCTTCCCAACCTTTTGGATAGTGGGCGCCCGTTCTCATCTTTCAGGAGGGGAATGTGGGCAAATGTAAGCGTTTTTTCGGGCGCCAAGGCCTGAATGATTTCCTGTTGAATGGCTGTGTTGCTTATGTGGTCTTCGCCGCGCAGAATGTGGGTGACCCCTAATAACACTTCATCCACGCTCCCTGTGAGCAGAAAAGAGGGTGTGCCATCCGCTCTCACCACCACAGGATCACTTAAGGCTTGGGTGTCATAGCGAAGCGTGCCAAGAAAAGCATCTTGCCAGATGACGGGTTGGTCTTTGAGGCGAAAACGCCAATGGGGAGTGCCCCCTTGTGCTTCATGGGTTGCGCGTGCTTCGTCAGATAGCGCAAGGGCCGCGCGGTCATAACGTGGTGGTTTGTTTTGCTGACGCTGCGCCTCACGTTTTCGGGCGAGCTCTTCAGGTGTTTCATAGCACGGGTAAAGCCGCCCTGCCTCTTTAAGCGTCTGAATGGCCTGCTGATAGAGGGGCGTGCGCCTGGATTGATAAGCAAGATCGTCATAGGGGACATCCAGCCATGCAAGGTCTTCCTGAATGGACTGCACAAAGGCATCTTGGCTGCGCGCAGTGTCTGTATCATCAATGCGCAGGAGAAAGCGCCCCTGATTCTGCCACGCCCACGCCGCGGAAAGCAAAGCTGTGCGCGCGTTGCCTAGGTGAAGATGGCCTGTAGGAGATGGAGCAAAACGGGTGACAAACACAATAGGCAAGCGGTGTGACATGCAAAATCTGGCTCATCATAGCGCACTCCCTTTTAAAGCACAAACCCTTAGCTTTGCTTATAAACAGCCTGGTTAGGGCGCGCGCGAAGCCAATGCATCATGGTCTGGAGCAAGAAAAAGGTTATTCCCCATTATCTCCGTTGTGTTTGTTAAAATTATGATATAAAATATCAATTCATTTGGTATTCTTCTTTTTTGAAACAGATTGTTGGCTAGTATGAAAAGAGCATGGTGTTTCCTTTTGGCAGCTTTGGTGTGCCCACATCTTTTTTGTGGTTTTGCGAACGTTGGTGTGGGCATGATGACCTTTGATCCTTGGTCTTGGTTTTCACCAGAAACATCATCAGCTGCGGGGGGTGTTTTGTCACAGATGCCTGACAGCTATAATGAGTGGGAGATTATTCCTTCCGTGCAGCCCTTGCATGAGCCTGTGTGGGAGGATGTTATGCAAGAGGGGGGTTATGTGTGTGTTGCCGGCAGAAAGTCGTGTGTGACCTTAGGTCATGACTCTACGTATCAGGCACGTTTTTTTTACCATTCCGCAGCCACGCAAGATTTTTGGCTTCAGACAGGCGCAGATACGAAAGAACATGCATGGAGCCGTAATGAAGGTACCCTTGCGCTCGCTGCCCTTGCCTTAAGATCTGGAGGACGTGAATCTCAGTATCATCAATTGTCAGATGAGGAAAAACAGAAGCAAGCTAGGCAAGAGCTGGACCATGTGTGCCAGGCATTAGGCATACGCCTGGAAGATGCCCGCGGCAATTCTGAAGTCTGTATGATGCTTGCACGTAGCCTCAGCAACCATTTATCAGAAAGATTTGTGTTTTTAGATGACATGGGAGAAGGCCCTCCATTCATTCATGAAAGCCCTTTTTACCCTGTGTTTGCCCGGGGCGGTGAAGTTCTTTTGCAAGAGGTATTGAGCGAAGAATAAGCTCCGCCCTTACCCTTTTTTTTGTGTGAAGGTGTAAAGCGCTTTCCCTAAAGGGCAGGGGCGACACACTATCTTTGGTCTTCCCCTTGTCACGTCCTCTGTTTTCAACATCTGGCGCCTTATGTATTTAAAGTTAACGTTTATAAATAGTCGTGAAGCACGTGTCCTAAGGGCAGGGTGATATCGGCCAAAAAATGTAATCCACCGACAATCTTGCGCACGGGCAAATCGGCCACAGGTGCGTTAACATGCGGGATAAGGTGCAGTCGTGCATCCCCTGTGTGGGCGCTTTTGAGGCGGATATTTTCAAGGGTGTACCCGATCAATTGCAAAACATCATAATGCTCGCCTGAGACGTGGGGGATCATCTTGAGGTTCACCTGCATTTTTTGAAGACGCTTTTCCATGGCCTCTTTATCAGCCTGCGTGGGGATCATATTTTTATGTTTGTAGGTCATGGTGCCCAGCGCCACCAATTGATCAGCATAGCAAAGACGTCCGGTGAGGGTGTCATGAATCACCTTCATGCAGGGGCGTGCGTCTTTTTTGGGAAATCCCCATATCTCTCGCCCGCCTGCAATGGGTGGATCGCAATCAAGATACATCTGCGCCGTAAAGTTAACGGGTTGACCTTGAAACTGACATGGAATGACAACCCCGCTTTCTTCATAATCCCCAAACCCTGAGCTGTCAGGCATTTTGATAAATTCATAGAGAACCTGGTTGCTGCCATCGGGTTCGAGGGGTTCTGGCAAGGCTTCGCGAATGGCTTCTGGATCGCTGAGATAGGTGATGATCATATATTCGCGATTGAGGAATTCGTATGGCCCCTTGGGGTAGCTTGGGCTTGCAATGGGCATAGAAAACTTGTTTTTGATGGTCTGAATATCCATGGGTGTATGCTTTTTGTAAGGTCACCTCAACACGCATCAATAATCTTGCCAACTTTGTAAAGAAACGCAGATCTTCCTGAAGGGCGTAGACTTTTTCTCTTGCTGGGTTACTATAGTAAAAAAGGCAAAGGGCAGTTAGCTCAGCGGTAGAGCGTCTCGTTTACACCGAGAGGGTCGGCGGTTCAATCCCGTCACTGCCCACCAGCGTTGTCAATCGCCGTGGATGTATGTTGTTTAAGCGCGTGTTTTATGGCTTGAAGGGCAAGCCTTCTTTTTTGCTTTTTTTTGGCATTTTGCTTCTTTTTATCTTGTTGTTGGGACACCGTCCGTTTTCGACTCCTGATGAGGGGCGCTATGTAGAGATTCCCCGCGAAATGATCGCCTCAGGGGAATGGGGTGTGCCCCATCTTAACGGGTTACCCTATTTTGAAAAACCGCCCCTGGTGTATTGGATGGAGGCCTGTTCCATGATGTGCCTGGGGGACAGCCCGTTTGCGATGCGTTTGCCGTTGGCATTGATGGCGTGGCTTGGGTGCCTGATTGTTTATTTTTTTATGAAAAGCGTAGGCGGGCGGCAACGTTCTTTTTGGGGCGCGGTGTGTTTGGGAACCAACATTCTTTATGTGGTGTTGGCGCGCTTTCTTGTCCTTGACCTTTTTTTGACCGTCTTTATCACAGGCGCGCTGTTTAGTTTTTTTCTGGCGACCATGCGTCCTTCCAAAACTATATGGCTCCTCTCTTATGGGGCGTGCATGGCGGCAGCGGTCATGACCAAAGGTCTTGTGGGATGTGTGTTGCCGGGCTTGATTATCCTTGTGTGGATCGCTTGGCAACGCCAGCCTCAGATGCTCATACACGCTTTTCATCCTTATGCGCTGGGGATGTTTTTTTTGCTGGCAACCCCGTGGCACGTGTGGGTAGCGCTGAAAAATAGCCACTTTCTGTGGTTTTATTTTATTCATGAGCACGTCTTGCGCTATACCACTGAGGTTCACAGCCGCGTTCAGCCCTTTCTTTTCTTTGTCCCCATTGTTCTGTTTGGGTTTTTCCCCTGGATTTCTTGGGCACGTTCACTCACTACGCGGTCTGTGAAGGCCGGGTGTCCGCAGGCGCTGTTCTCCTTTTTGTGGGTGTGGGTGGTTGTGGTGTTTGTGTTTTTTTCCTGCGGGCAGTCTAAACTTGTTCCTTATGTGCTCCCGTTGTTCCCGCCCTTGGCTGTGTTGACAGGATATGGGATTCACCACTTTTTGCAGTCCCCGCACAGCCGCTCTTTCCCATGGGTGAAAGGCACCTATGGCCTTTTTTCTTTGATCTTGTGCGCTGGGCTGTGGATCGGGCGCTGGGCTAACTGGATCCAGGTGACGGCTGGTCTTGACGTAAACGCAGTGTTGTCTTGGGGCGTGGGGATGCTTGGGTTGCTCTTGTTTGTGCAGGCCATGATGACCTTTTTTGTGCCGTTTACACGTCGCGTCTTTGTGGGGATGGTACTGGTGTGTCAGGTGGTGCTGTGCTTGTTCTTGATCTTATTGGATCCTTTTGTACAGCGCTATCGCTCCATAGAAGATGTGGCCATCACGCTGAATCAACGCAATCCAAGGGCCCGTGTGGTGGTGTATCGTTTCTATCCCCAAGATTTACCTGTCTATTTGAAGCGAACTGTGGGGATGCTGGATTATCAGGGCGAGTTGTCTTTTGGGCATCAGATCTCCCCAGGAAATGCAGTGGTGATCAACGGGATAGAGATACAATCTTTATGGCAACAAAGGCCCTGCTTTATCGTGGCCCTTGAGCGCGATTTTGAGTTGTTCCAACAGACATATTCAGGTATCCTAAAGCCAGCGCGGGTTGTTTACAGAACAACCCCTTATGTTGTCTGGAGCAATGATATGGGCGTGAATCCGTGAGTTCTGTTTATTTTTTTCTCTTGGCCAGTGTGCTGCTGAATACATTGGGTCAATTTTTTGCCAAAACGGGGGCGCATGGCATGGTGGCCACTTCGTGGCTGGGGTCTGTGACCCATATTTTTACCACACCGACGCTTGTAATGTCAGCGGCGTGCTATGGGATGAGCCTCTTTTTTTGGGTGTTTGTCTTATCAAAAATGGACGTCAGCATGGCGGCGTCCTTTTTTTCTATATCCTATCTTTTGACGGTGCTGATGGGCGTGATCGTTTTTAACGAGCCGGTGTGCATCACGCGGATAGCTGGGTTTCTTATGATTTTAGGAGGCATTTATCTCATCTCATCGCGCGCCTAAGGCTTTTTTTCACGATACGTTCATTCCCTTATGTCGCCCTTCTTTTGGTGAAGAAGAGTGTGAGGCGGTACGCGATTGTCTCATGTCAGGCTGGGTAAGCACCGGTCCACGCGTGCAAGCCTTTGGGGAGGCCTTACAAGACTATTTTGGTGGCAGGCATGTGCTGCCTGTGGGGTCCAATACAGCCGGCATGTATGTGGCCCTTAAGGCTTTGGGTGTGGGGCCTGGGGATGAGGTGATTACCACCCCCCTCACCTTTACGGCCACGGCCAATGTGATTGAGGTTGTGGGGGCAACACCCGTTTTGTGTGATGTAGATCCGCACACACGTAATATCGATCTTGAAGCCGTAGCATCCAAAATCACGCCCCGTACCCGTGTGATTTTGCCGGTTCATTTTGCTGGGTTGCCTGTCAGTCTTGAGGGGCTTGAGGCCCTGGCCAAAGAGCATCACGTGCGCATCATGGAAGATGCGGCCCATGCTTTGGGCACCTCTGATCAGGGCCAGCTTGTGGGGTCAACGGGTGATATTCAGGTGTTTAGCTTTCATGCCAATAAAAACCTTGCGGCAGGCGAGGGGGGGTGTATTGTCACAGGCGATGATGCCCTTTTTGAGCAATTAAAACCGCTCCACTTTCATGGCCTGGATCGTTTGGCGTGGGATCGTTTTCAGAAAAAAGGCAAATCTACCTATGATGTGGTGGTTGCGGCCCTTAAATTTAACATGACAGACATGCAGGGCGCCTTGGGGTTGTGTCAGCTCAAAAAATTCCCGGCCCTTCAAGAGAAACGTCGCCGCTTAGCACAGCGTTATTTTGAGGCCTTGGCCGATGTGGATGCGTTGGTCCTGCCTGCAGACCACTCAGGCCATGCGTGGCACTTGTTTTCACCGCTCTTGCGTTTAGAGAAGCTGCGTGTAGACCGTGAAGCTTTTGTGGAGGCACTCAAGCAACACAACATTGGAGCAAGCGTTCATTATCAGGCGCTTCACCTTTTTTCTTATTACCGCCAAAAATATCACTACAAGGAGGGGGATTTTCCTCATGCAGAGGCTATTGCGGCATCGACCGTGAGCTTACCTCTATTCCCAGACTTGACCTTTGAAGACCAAGACCGTGTGGTGGATGTGCTGAAAAAGCTTGTCAAGGAGCTGCGTCGATGAAATCCATCTATATGTCCGTTGTCGTACCTGTTTATAACGAAGAAGCAAATCTTGAAGCCCTTTATACACGTCTTACCAAGGTGCTTGAGGGGTTGGGTAAATCGTATGAGATTGTGTTTGTCAATGACGGGAGCCGTGACAAAACAGCGTCTATCTTGAAGGGGTTTTTACCGCGCAAGGCGGATGTGCGGGTGGTGGAGCTTTCTCAAAACTATGGTCAGCACATGGCTATTATGGCGGGTTTTTCTCACATGCGCGGTATGTATGCAGTGACGCTGGATGCAGACATGCAAACGCCTCCCGAAGAGCTTCCTAAAGTTATCGAAAAAACAGAGCAAGGTCATGACTATGTCGGCACCTTTCGTTTAAAGCGCAAAGATAATTGGTTTCGCACCTATGTGTCGTTGCTTGTGAATCGTGTGCGCTCTTCGGTCACGAATGTTTCTATGCGCGATCATGGGTGTATGTTGCGCGCTTATCATCACACCATTGTGGAGAACATTCTCACATCTCGCGATAGGTCCACATTGGTGCCCGTGTTGGCCTATACTTATGCCAAGAATTTCACAGAAGTGGGCATGCGCCATGCGCCACGAGAAAACGACACCTCAAAATACACGTTTTATAAACTGGCGCGTATGTATTTTGATCTGTTTACAGGCTTTTCGCTGGTGCCGCTGCAGCTATTTACGTTTGTGGGCATGGTGGTGTCCTTTCTCAGCGGCTTGCTGGTGGTTTATTTGCTCGTACGTCGCTTTGTGTTGGGCGCCGAAGCCGAAGGGGTATTTACCCTTTTTGCGATCACCTTTTCGCTGCTGAGTTTTATCATCACGGGCATTGGCATTTTGGGTGAATATGTGGGGCGCACCTATCAACTGTTGCAGGATCGCCCGCGCTTTTTGATTCGCCATATATGGGATAAAGAAAGCGTCCGAAAAGATCAGCGTAAGGTGTCACGCTAGGGGAGTGTTTATGAACATATTCATGATTGGCATCGGTGGTTTTATTGGCACCTCGCTGACAGAACGCATCATGCAAACCAACCCTGACTGGGATATTGTGGGTCTGGATATGAATCTGGATCGCCTGAGCACGCTTCTGCCACACCCTCGTTTGCGTGTGCGCAAAGGCGCAATGAAAGACAACCTGGCATGGATCAAAGAACATATTCAGGCGGCTGACGTGGTGTTGCCTTTGGCGGCGATCGCGGATCCAAGGGTGTATGTGGAAAATCCGCTCAAAGTGTTTACGCTTGATTTTGAAGAAAACCTTCATGTGATCCGCTTGTGTGTGAAGCATAAACGCCGCCTTGTTTTTCCCTCAACGTCCGAGGTTTATGGCATGTCAGGGGATGACGCCTTTGATGAAGAGACAACGTCGTTGGTGCAAGGGCCTATCCATAAAGAGCGCTGGATCTATTCCACCTCCAAACAGCTTTTGGATCGTCTGATTTATGCCTATGGTAAGCATGAAGATCTTTCCTACACCATCTTTAGGCCCTTTAACTGGATTGGTCCTCACCTTGATTATGTGGATGCAAAGCAAGGCGGGCGGGGGCGTGCGCTGGCCACCTTTTTAGGTCAGATTGTGTGCGGGAAAGACATCCTGATTTCAGGAGATGGCACGCAACGTCGCTGTTTCACCGATATTGATGATGCGTTGGATGCCTTGATGACGATCCTTACCGATGTATCTGTGTGTGGGCAGCAGATTTTCAACATCGGTCACCCAGGTAATGAGTGCGCTATTGTAACATTTGCTCAAACATTGCTTGACATTGCCAAGGCTCACCCTTTGGCGCCTGCTGCTGTGCAACACGTGAACATTGTGTGCAAAGAGCCTGCCCAGGTTTTTGGTGAAGGCTATCAAGATATTCAAAGGCGGGTGCCCTCCATTGACAAAGCCAAGCAATTGCTATCATGGTCGCCATCGGTGTCGCTGGCGTCATCCCTGCATAAAGCTGTCAACTTTCATATGAAGCGTTTGTTTGGTCCAGAGAGTGCAGCGTCAAAAAGGGCGCGATAATGATGAATGCGCTTGTGAAGATCCGCCTGTGGGTTTATGGGCTTTTTGCGAAAGTAACATGGTTTTTTGCTAGAAAACCTGCCTTAAGGGCGTTTGTGTGTGATGTGGGCATTGCTATGCTGTCTTTGCCCTTGGCGCTTGTGTTAAGGCTGGGCCTTCATTTTGCTGACTATTCTCTGTGGTGCCTTTTCTTTCAAACCTTGGCCTTTGGCGGCATTGCCACCGGAACCCTGTTGATCACAGGCTTTTCTCGGGGCATGTGGCGCTATGTGTCCGTGGCTGATTTGTTTGCTATGGTCAAAACCACCTTGTTGTGTGAAGTGCTTTTTGTTCCTTATCTTTTGCTTTCCATGCAATATCACGCTTTCCCTTTAACGGCACTGGTCATTCAAGGGTTTTTGCTGGGAGGAGGATGGCTTACTGTGCGGTTGGCCGCGCGTGCTTTTTTTGCGTATAAGGCCTTACAAAATCAAACATCGTCCACCTGTCTAGACGCGCTCATTGTAGGAGTTAACGATCAAAGCGAACAGTTTTTGCGCCAGCTGTTGCATCATCAACAACCTCTCTATCGCATTGTAGGGTTTTTAGAGCAAGAATCACACAATGTCTCTCGCTATGTACATGGTGTGCCTGTGTTGGGACGGTTTCATGATCTGGATCGTCTTTTAGGCACGCTTCGCAAGCGAAAGAAAAATCCTAAGGTGCTGATTGTGAGCCATGTCTTGCTTTCGGGACATGATGTGGCTTTTTTGTCTCAGAAAACGCAATCTTTGGGGTTGCGTATGGTTCATTTACCATCACCGTCTGCGGTGGGGCAGCTGGAAAAACCCAGCTTAGGAAGCGTGGATTTTGCCGAGCTTCTCAAGCGTCCTGCGCGCGCCACCGATCACAAGAACCTTCAGCTACTTATTCAAGGAAAGCGCGTGTTGATCACAGGCGCTGGCGGCACCATTGGCCGTGAGTGTACACTGCAGCTGGCGTCCCTTTTTCCTTCTCAGTTATCCTTTCTTGATCATAACGAATATGCGCTTTACGAAACCACCAAACTGTTGCGTTTGAAGCATCCTCATGTGCAGCATAAACCCATTCTTTTGGATGTGCGCAACAAGAAGTTTGTTCATGATATGGTGGGTGAGGAAAAGCCAGATTTTGTGTTTCATGCTGCAGCTTTGAAACATGTGCCTGTGGTGGAAAATCAACCGGTGGAAGGTGTGTTGACCAATGTGTTGGGCACGCGTTATTTGGCCGATGCCTGCGTGGCGCATCAGGTGCGCGCGATGGTGTTGGTGTCGACAGATAAAGCCGTGATGCCCAAAAGCCTTATGGGCGCCACCAAACGTTTGGCAGAGCTTTATTGTCATCACGCGTCTACAGATCCTGGTGAGGGCGCTACAAAATTTTTGGCGGTGCGTTTTGGCAATGTGCTGGGGTCGTCAGGGTCTGTGTTGCCGCTGTTTAAAGAGCAGGTGATCAAGGGTGGGCCTGTGACAGTGACCCATCCTGAAATGACGCGTTATTTCATGACGATTTCTGAAGCTGCCTCTCTGATTATCTATGCGCTGCATCTCAAAATGAATACGCTGGTGCCTAAAGAAAGCACGTTTATGCTGGATATGGGGGAGCCCATATCCATTCTTGAAATGGCTGAAACACTGATTCGGTTACATGGGTTTGTGCCGGACCGGGATATCAAAATTGAATTCACCGGTCTGCGCCCTGGAGAGAAACTGCATGAGGATTTATTTTTCAGAGGCGAGCGTGCCCGTAAAACAGAGCACCCTCACATCGCGTTGTCCACACTTTCTCACCAAGTGCCTTATCATTTTTTGAAAAAGCTTGAAGAGCTTGAACATTTCGCTTGGACCAACAACAGTCAAGGGTGTTTGAACATCCTCGAAGAGCTTTTACCCCAAATGGGGAAGGTCGCTAACATTTAGCAACACATGTTTTTTCTTACCCAAGGAAAGCTTGAGAGGTTTGCCTTGAGCCGTGTTTTTGGTGAGATAGTGATTCTCATCGCAAAGCACATCATTCCCCAAACGCACAGCGCCTTCACGGACGGCCCTTCTTGCTTGTGCCTTAGATGAGACAAACCCAACGGCCACCAACACATCAAGAAGCGCATAACGTCCCTCTTGTTCAATAGACGAAAGATCGGCCACATCGCCAGACGTCTCTTGACCTTCTTGAAACAGGGCCCGTGTTTTTTGTTGTGCTTCTTGCAGCCCTTTTTCTCCATGCACAAAAGTGGTGACATGGTCTGCCAACAAAGCCTTCCACGAGTTAAGGTCAGCACCTGTTTCCTGCGCAGCCTTTTCAATCTCCTGAAGGGGGAGAAACGTAAACAATTTAAGGAAACGGACCACATCGACGTCGGATACATTGCGCCAAAATTGCCAGAAATCGTAAGGAGAAAGAAGCGAAGGATCTAACCAGATGGCACCCGTTTCACTTTTTCCCATCTTTTTACCGTCAGAGGTTAACAACAAAGGACATGTCAGCACAAAGGCTTCCTTTTTTCTTGTCTTACGTATCAACTCTGTGCCGCTAATCATGTTGGCCCACTGATCTTGCCCGCCGATCTGAAGGCAGCAATCATAACGATCGTTCAAAAAGAGAAAGTCATAGGATTGAAGCAAGAGGTAGCTCATTTCGAGGAAGCTGAGAGGCAAATTCTGTTGCAAACGGTTTTTGATAAAATCAAAACTCACCATACGATTGACAGAAAAATGGCGCCCCACATCACGCAAAAAGTCAAGGTGGCTTAATGACCCCAGCCATTCGGCGTTATCAAGAAGGATGAGACGCTCTTCACCCAAAAGCTGGGTCAGCATTGCTCTTAAAGCTTGTGCATTCTGCGCAATCGTCTCAGGTGACATCATGGGGCGCTCTGATTTTTTATCCGAAGGGTCGCCAATGCGCGATGTGCCTGTGCCCAGAATGACGATGATACGGTGACCACGGTTTTGAAAATGCTTTAACAGCATGATGGGCATCAAATGGCCCGCATGAAAGGAAGGGGCTGTCACATCAAAGCCCATATAAAGCGTGAGGGGTTTTTCAAGGCGCGACGACAATGCCTCGGGCGAGGAGAGATCAAAAACAAAACCTCGGTCTTGGAGTTCACGCGCAAAAGAAGGGCTGTGTGCCATAAAAAGAACCATGCGGGATTTTTTCCAAGGCTAGCACGAGTGAATTCAAGAAAAAAGGCTTTGATATGGGTGATTCTGTGACTAAGGTTGGGGCAATGGTCATGTCATCAATCCTTTCTTGATAAGAGCCGCTTTGGTTATGTCATCGGCACAAAAAGCATTAGCATCACATGAGGCGTCATTGACACCTGCCATGGCGCAGTATGTGGCGCTCAAAAAAAAACATCAAGACAGCTTTCTTTTCTTTCAGATGGGCGATTTTTATGAGCTCTTTTTTGATGATGCTGTTCAGGTGTCGCGGCTCTTAGATCTCACCCTTACACGGCGCGGGAAGGTGGGTGATCACCCTATTCCTATGTGTGGTGTGCCCGTGCATGCGCGTGACATCTATATTGCGCGCTTGTTGAGCAAAGGCTATAAGGTAGCGCTTTGTGTGCAGAAAGAAACGCCTTCACAAAAAAGCACTGGCCCTTTGAAACGGGAGGTGACACAAGTGTTCACACCCGGCACATCGCTGGACGAACATTTTCTCAGCGAACCTGCCAACAATTTTTTGATGGTGGTCACGCCGCCTCAAGAAGGTGTGTGGGGCATAGCCCTGGCTGATGTTTCTACGGGTGATTTTTTTGTAGAATCTTGTCAAGATCAGGTGCTGGATGCTCAGCTGATGACGTGGAATCCTAAAGAAATGGTGGTGCCGTTTGAGTGCCTTGAAGATGCGCGTCTGAAGGATGTGCACAAACAATATAAAGGGCGCTTGTCGAGTGTTCCTTTGCGTCGTTTCAAGACCCACTATCACACCTTAGAAAAAATGTATGGCCCTGCCTATGCGCATGTGTGGCGCGATTTTTCTGGGCCTGAAAAAATGGCGGGAGAAGGGGTGGCAGATTATCTCTTCCTTATGTTAGGTGTGACCCCTCTTTTAAAGGCACCTGTCTCTGTGAACAAGCAAAAATGGATGCGTATTGATGCCGCCACGCGCCGCAATCTTGAGCTGACAGAAAGCATTCATGGCGGCAAAAAGGGGACGTTATTGTCGGTGATTGATCATACATGCACAGATCCTGGTAAGCGGCTCTTGATCAAACGCTTGCAAGGGTTAAGCGTGTGTTTGGCAGATATTCAAAAGCGTCATGCAAGTGTGCGTTTTTTTGTGGAGCACCCCGATTTGCTGACCAAGGTGCGGGACTGTTTAAGACATTATGGAGATTTAGAAAGGCCGCTTTCCCGGTTTTCTCTGGGGCACAGATCACCCAAAGATATGGGCGCCATCCGTCAAGCTCTTGGCGCGGTTCATGCGTTGAGCGCGCATTTAGATAAAGTGAAGGCATGGAAGGCGTGTGGAGAGCTGTCTTCTTTGTCTTTTGATCTTGATCCTCACCTTTACGACGTTTTGACGAACAGTTTGGCCTCAACGTTGCCGCGTCAATTTGAAGCCGGGCAGGTGATGGCTGAAGGTGTGGATGCTGAGCTTGATGCGTTGCGCTACAAGACAAACCATGCACATGAGCTGATGCAGACGCTTGAGACAACCTATCGTCAGGAAACAGGGATTGAAACGCTGAAAATCAGAAATAATAATCTGATTGGTTTTTATATTGATGTGCCTTCGCGTCATCAGCACAAGGTGCCTTCTCATTTTGAGTTGAGGCAAGGCCTGGCCCAGAGCTCACGTTACGTGACGCCTGATTTGTTGGCGATGGTGAATCAGCTTGAGGGGGTGCAGGAAGAGGCGTCGCGCCGTGAGCTTTCGCTTTTTGAAGCGCTGGTGTCGCGTGTGTGTCAAGCGCGGATGCCCCTGTTGGCTTTGTCACACGCCGTGGCTGTGTTGGATGTCACCTGTGGTTTGGCCGATGTGGCGATGGCCTATACGTATGTCGAACCGCTTATGACGACTGACCGCAGATTCGTGATTCAACAAGGTCGCCATCCTGTGGTGGAGCGTGGCCTTCTTTTGTCTGGCCAACCTTTTGAGGCGAATGATTGTCATCTGGATCTTGAGGCAACCTTGCTGTTGATGACGGGGCCGAATATGTCTGGCAAAAGCACCTATCTTCGTCAAAACGCTCTCATGGTTGTGTTGGCTCATGTGGGTTCTTTTGTGCCCGCCAAGCATGCCGAGATTGGCATCGTGGATGCGTTGTTCAGCCGCGTGGGTGCCAGCGATGATCTCTTGCGTGGTCATTCAACGTTTATGGTCGAGATGATGGAAACATCCCACATATTACATCACGCCACCCCCAACAGTTTTGTTATTCTTGATGAGGTGGGGCGGGGCACCAGCACCCATGACGGGTTGGCCATTGCCAGTGCCTGTGTGCATTATCTTGCCCAAACCCTTGTGTGTCGCACTTTTTTCGCCACGCACTATCGTGAGCTTGCCGATCTTGCCTCTTGTTTCAACAATCTTATCTGTGCAACGCTGAAGGTTGAGTCGTGGGAAGAGACGATTGTGTTTTTGCACCAAGTGGTGCCGGGTGTGTCTGAACGTTCCTATGGTCTTGATGTCGCACGTTTGGCGGGTCTGCCTGACCCCGTGCTGGCCATGGCGCAAGAACGTTTAACAGCCCTTGAAACCCCGCAAGCTCAATGGGACGCATTGGCCAACAAGCTGAGCCAGATAGACGTGGAGAACCTCACACCCAAACAAGCGCTCGATCTATTATTTTCGCTCAAAAAAGAGGCGGCACGTGGATGATCCGACCTTTCCCTTGCCTTTGCGCTTCTGGATCATTCTGGCTGGTGTTTGAGAGATTTTCTCGATATAGTCGGGGGAATCAGCGTTTTCCCTTTTGAGGGCTTATGTCTTTTTTTAAAAATGTCTCCAAAATCAGTTTATGGACAATTGCCAGCCGCGTGGGCGGTTTTGTACGTGAGATGATGGTGGCCTATTTCTTGGGTGTAGGCATTGTGGTAGACGCCTTGGTGCTGGCCCTCAAGTTTCCGGCGTTTGTGCGGCGCTTGTGTGCTGAAGGCACTATGAACACATGTTTTGTGCCCATTTTTTCTGAAATATTGCATAAAAAAGGGGAGAAGCCGGCCAAGGTGTTTGCGGCGTCCATCTTTTTCATTTTCTTTTTTGCGTTGTTGGTGGTGACGGGATTATTTCTTCTTTTTTCTGCCGACATCATCCCCTTTATGTTTCCAGGCCTTCTTAAAACGCCCGATCGTTTGGGGCATGCCATCTATTATGCGCGCATCATTTTCCCCTTTGTGGTGTGGATTTCCATGACGGCCATTTATGGAGCGGTGTTGAATGCGAAAGAATATTTCTCTGCGTTTGCGGCCTCTCCTTTTTTGGGCAACATTTCTATTATTGCGTTTGTGTTTTTGGGCATTGCCTTCGGCGCGGATACGGCCAATGGTGTCGAGATTGGTGAACTCTTTGCATGGGCGATCCTTTTTTCTGGGTTTGTCCAGTTTATGGTGGTGTTTTTGGATGCATGGCGGCGTGACCTTCTTTTGCCTCTGCCCACTTTGGTGTGGACGCCCGAGCTGCGATCCTTTTTTCGTCGGTTGTTTCCTGCGGCCATGGGGGCTGGGGTGGCGCAGATCAACCTGTTCATTGGGTTGCTTATTGCATCGCTTTTGCCTACGGGGAACATCAGCTATCTCAACTATGCTGACCGTCTCGTGCAATTGCCGCTCAGTGTCATTGGCACGGCCATGGGCGTTGTGCTGTTGCCTTTGCTGGTGAAAGAGCTCCATAAAAATAATGTTGCGCGCGCCAACAGCCAGCAAGAGCGGGCCTTGGGTGTGTCTTCCTTTATTTCATTTTTGATGGCGTGTGTGCTGATTCTTTTTGCCTATGGCTTTGTGAAGGTTGCGTTTGAGCATGGACGATTTACTGCCCATGATGCATGGCAAACAGCCCGTGCCCTGTCGGCCTATGCTTTGGGGTTGCCGGCCTATATTATGATCAAAATCTTGTCGGCGCGCTTTTTTGCCCGTGGTCAGGTGGTGTTTCCGTTAATTGCCGGTGTGGTAGGCATTGCGGTGGATATTGTGCTGAGCTTGGCCCTGATTGGCACCTTGGGTCATGTGGGCATCGCCTTGGCCACCAGTGCTTCGGCCTGGGTGAACGTGACCTTGTTGATGGGCCTTTTGAGATGGCGGCAAGAGTGGTCGCCTACAAAAAGCTTGTGGCTGGCGTTGGCCAAAATTGTGGGTCTTTCCGTGGGGTCTGTGTGTGTGGCATGGCCGTTTGTGGAGGGTCTTTTTGTGGCATCATTAACAAAGGCACAAACCTTTCTTCACTTGATGCTGGGGGGTGTTGGTTTCTGTGCTCTTTTTGGCGGGGGTGCGTGCATCCTTTTTTGGCCCATTGTGCGCGGGGCCCTTGACCTATGTGATGGGCATCTTTCGAAAAAAGCATAAGGCACCATGAAGCGTTTTCTCCAGTCTTTGAACGACAAAGTTCTTTATTATGCCGAACACCCTTATATGTTGAGTGTTTTCGGTTTCCTTGGCTTTCTTTCGGGCTCTTTTTTGCCGTTGCCTGTGGATCCCGTGTTTGTGGCCATTGCCCTGCGTCGTCCAGATCGTATTTGGCTGCTCACCATCGTAGGCGCGCTCAGCGTCACCTTGGGCGGGCTCTTGATGTATGGCATTGGCTATAGCCTTTATTGCACCTTAGGTTTGTGGTTGATTAATACCTATCATTGGCATGCTCAGTTTGATTTTTTGAAAGAAAATCTGGCACTTTATGGATCGTGGATCATTATTATCAAAGCGTTCACGCCCATTCCCTATAAATTACTGGCCCTCGTGGCTGGCATTGGTCATCTCAATCTTTTTGTGTTTTTGGTGGCTTCGTTTGCCGGTCGTTTTGTACGTTTTGCGATGGAAGGGGTGGTGCTCAGCTTTTTTGGCCCTCGCCTTCGTCTTTTTCTTGAACGCTACTTGTCCTTAGGATTGGGCCTGATTCTGTTGGCGTTCCTTGTCTTAACGTTTTTAATGTTTTTTTTCTTTAAAATAACACCTAGGTGAGGGTGATGTTATGCGTTATGCCAACTCTATACGCGTGTGGTGGCAATGGCTGGTCGGTAACAACCAACAGCTTCTTTTCATCGTAGGCCAGGTGGCTGGGTTGGGCGTTATCGCCGCTCTGGTATGGCAATGGCTGGGCGCCGTTCCTTGTGCATTTTGTGAATTAGAGAGAACATTGCTTGCCCTGGTAACGATCACAGCCTTGCTGGGACATTCGGTTAAAAAGTATAGCCATGATTTCTTAGCCGTGGTGGGTTTTATGTGGTTGACCCTGTGCGTTGTGTTTGTGCGCCACATTGGGATTCAATATCGTCTCTTCTCCCTTCCCAAGGCATGTCAGGGGACGTTTCCTTCCCACAATGTATTGGAGATGGAGCGTTTTTTAAGCCAAAAACCTCAAGCCTCATGCGATCAAATGGATTTTCTCTTTCTTGGGCTGCCGCCCACGGTGTATCTCTTGGCCCTGTGTGTGGTGATGGTTGGCCTGTGCTGTTGGGGATTTTTGCGACATGACAAAGCATAGGGCGGTGGGCTCTCCTTTGCTGCCCACGCATCCTTTTCCGTGCCCCATAGAAGATGATTTACCCAGCATGATCCGCGTTAATCTTGCCGGCGAGCAAAGCGCTGTCACCATTTATGAGGGGCAAATGCGTGCCCTAGGAGACGATGAGGTCGTCTCGATGGTAGAAGAAATGAAAGCCCATGAACAAGAACATGAAGCTCTTTTTTTAGATCTTGTGCGTCAGCATCACGTGCGTCCCTCTTTGTTTGGTGTGTTGTGGCGATGGGCAGGATGTGGGCTTGGATGGGTTGCGGGGAAGCTGGGTCCTTCGTATGCCATGGCGCAAACAGAGGCGGTGGAAACCGTGATTGAGCAGCATTATCAAGAACAAATCGATCATGTGCCACCAGGAGACTTTCGCGCCACCCTGAGGCAATGCCAGGAAGATGAGCAACACCACAAAGCGCTGGGCGCGCAATCGCGGGATCATTCCTTAACGCTGGATGGGTGGATGTTGTTGACGCGCTTAGGCACAAGGCTTGCCGTGCGTATTGCAAAGCGTATTTAAGCGTGCCCTGTTTTAGGAAGGCGCGTGGTCAGCCTCAGCATGACTGAGGTCATCGATTGTGGGGTCAATGCCCAGCCCCATGGCATGACGGGTGATGGCCTCTTTAAGGGGCGCGCACATGTCCACAAAGGTAGTGCCAAACGCCCACAAAGGGGAGGTCCATGTTTGTTGAAGGCCCAGCACAAGACCGTGGGTGGCCCCTGCCATCGAACGATAATCTGCGCGGCGCCGCTGGAGATAATCCTGAAGGCCCATGCCTAAGTCTAGGCCAAGCTGATAGCGTTTTTTGAGATGATCCGCCAAAATAAAAGCATCCCGTATCCCTAAATTAAGACCTTGCCCGGCCACCGGATGAATGCTGTGCGCTGCATCCCCCACCAGAAGCTGCCGCCCCTGTGCGTGATGGAGCGGTATGATCAAATCCAAGGGATAGGCCGCCACGGGAGAGGCCAACGTCATATCCCCAAGGCCCCAACCAAAATGGTGCAGCAAAGCATGTAAAAGGGTGATAGGCGAGGCCGCAAGCGCATCTGCCAGAGGCGACTCAAGGCTCCAGATCACAGCAGATGATTGGTTGTGAAGGGGTAAAAAGGCCAAGGGTCCCTTAGATGTGAAGTGCTCAAAGGCGCGTCCCTTATGGTCTTGTGTGTGATGCACCGTAAAAACGAGCGCTTTTTGATCATAGGCCCATGAAAATGTATGTGGGCTGATGTGCTGGCGCATGGGTGAATGTTTACCTTCAGCCCCAACCCATAAGGGGGTGCGTAGCGTTTCCTCTGTATTGAGCTGAAGCTCCAGATAAGATGGGTGTTCGGTATGATCCACAACACTGCAGGGACAGAGCCAATCAATGTGTGGATGCTGGGTGATGGCATCGAACAACGTTGTTTTAAGGGCATGTTCGTTTACAAGAAAACCCAAGGCACTTACTCCCATATCTCGGGCGCGGTAAATCAAGCCTTTGCGTGTGCCTTGTTTTGAGACAATAATTTCTTTGATGTCTGTTTTGGCGTCTGCCACACCTTGCCACACCTTGACCGCTTCAAGGGCTTGGCCATGGGCATAAGAAATAGCAAAAGATCGACCGTTTTTAAGATTTTTTTGAGGCTTCTTATTTTCAATAATGCCAACGCGAACGTTTTCATGAGCCATAAGATATGCCAAAAGACACCCGACAGGACCACCACCTGAAATGATAAGGTCGTAACATGTCACCATAATGTGGGTTCCCCGTGTTGACTTGGTTTCTACCTTAAAACAAAATCATTATGAAAATTTCTTTAGAAAGACAAGTGTGTTCTCCCTGCCCTCTGACAAGCCCTCACTCACAGATTTGCTCGCCAACATTCGCCAAGAGCTTGAGGATCTAGACCGCCTCCTCACAGACTATCTTGATGATGCCTTGCCGATGTTTAGAGATGTCAGTCTTCACCTGATGGGTGGGGGGGGTAAGCGTTTGCGTCCCTCCCTTTTATTTGTGTGCGCAAAACTTTTTGGTGAAGTGTCACAAGATCACATAAAAGGGGCCATGTGTATCGAATTGATTCATAACGCCACTTTGCTTCACGATGATGTGTTAGACCGCAGTTCTGTAAGGCGCGGTCGGCCTACAGCGCACCACCTGTGGACAGAAAGTCACAGCATCTTGACGGGCGATTTTTTGCTGTGTAAGGCTCTTGAGCTGCTCACAGATATTGAGAATTGGGATGCTGTGCGTTTGGTGCACAAAGCGGCCACCTATGTGATTCAAGGTCAAGCTTTGGAAATGATGCCACCCCCGGGCAGCATTGGTGAACAAGAAGCGCATTATGAAAAGGTGATCACGCTTAAAACAGCGCCTCTCTTTGAAGCCTCAGCAGGATTAGCCGGTATTTTAGGCGACCCTGTTTTGATCAATCAAAAAACAGCGCTTCAGACTTTTGGTCACCACTTGGGCATTGCGTTTCAACTGATTGATGACATTTTGGATTATCGGGGACAAGAACATGTGATTGGGAAAAAGCCCGGGCAAGATTTTCGCGAAAAAAAGGTGACCTTGCCTGTGATTGTGGCCTTTCAACAAGGTACTGCTGATGAGCAAGCCTTTTGGACGCGTGTCTTTTTAGAGAGTGCATCATCTGATCCATCGTCTTTGGCGCAGGAAGGGGAAGACGATGATTTTCAGCACGCCCTGAGGTTGATGGAAAAGCATGATGCCTTCAAACAGGTTCTTCATAAGGCCAAATCCTGTGCCGTTCAGGCCAAAGAAGCGTTGTCTTTTTGCGATCAAAGCGTGCAAGACGCGTTAGGTCACATGTTTGACGTTATTCAAGAACCTCTTTTGAACGGGGCTCAGTAAGGCATCCTTTTTCTTGCAAAAGGGTTTTAAGCGTGCCGTTTTCGTACATAGATTTGACAATATCGCATCCACCCACAAATTG
>CBFICL010000007.1:0-40976 GCA_965661165.1 uncultured Holosporaceae bacterium
AGTACGTAACGCGTTTGAGCCACGGATAAGGCAGCACCAAAAGGGCGGCGAGCAACCCCACATAAATGGCGGCCGCGCTTAACTGCACAAGCACCCACAAGGCCAGCACGAGCATCATGCCCGAGGCGCACCCAAGCGCCACCAAAGAAACGGCTTTTTGGGCCAATGGTCTTTGCTGGGTCCGCTTGACATGAAGGTCTATGTCTTGATCCACCCAATCATTATAGGCGCACCCCACGCTCCGCGTCAGAAAAGCGCCCCATAGAAAAAGAAGCAAGTCCTGCCACCGAGGCTGTCCGCCGCTCGCAACAATCAGGCTCCACAAGCAGGGAATATACAAAAGCATCACCCCGCGAGGACGCATGATGCGAAAGGCATCCCCCAATCGCCATAAAGAGTGTTGATTCACGAACATGGAGTCCTTAACATTAAGAGGCTGTCAGCAAATCATCCACAGTTCTTGCCTTGGCCACCATCGCGCGACGCGTCTTTAAGAAACGCACCGAGCGCATCTGCTTTTTGGGACGACGGCGCTTCGGCCTTACAGGCTTGCCCAAAGAGGCTGATTGCAGGAAAGGCCCCTGCTGCCAGTTCGGCATGTTCTTGAGGTTCTTTTGATTGAGGTTGGCATGGCGAAACCCCATTTCAAGAAGCGAGACCATCCGTTGATCACGCCACTTTGCCGTTTTGCCGCCAATGACCACCGCCATCAACCTTTTTTGTTTGCGCTTGGCTGAGGTCACCAAATTAAACCCGGCTTTTCTGATATACCCCGTTTTCAGGCCATCCACGCCACGCACGTTGCCCACAAGTCTGTTATGGCTTTTGTGGATCTTGCCGCGGAAGGAGAATTTTCTGCGCTTAAAATAGGCATACTCTTTGGGAAAGTGCTTAACCAAAAAAATACCCAGACGCGCCATATCGTGCGCGGTGGTCATTTGCTTAGGGTGAAACAAGCCTGTGGCATTATGAAAGGACGTACGCTTTAACCCTAAAGACCAGGCTCTGGCCGTCATAAGGCGCGCAAATCTTCTTTCAGATCCCCCGACAGCTTCAGCCAGGGCAACGGCAATATCATTAGCAGATCGGCATACCAGCGACAAAATGGCTTTTTCCACCGTAATCCAATCCCCCGGCTTTAACCCCAAACTTGAAGGCTCTTGCTGAGCCGCCCACTTGGAGATGGGGATTTTTTGATTCAAACGCAACTGGCCCCGATGCAAGGCATCAAACACCAAATAAAGCGTCATCATCTTGGTGAGCGAGGCTGGATAGATCCGTTCTTGCGAGCTGATTTGATGAAGCACACGACCTGTTTGCACATCAACCACAATAGAGGCATACCGAGGGTTGGCGGCATAGACCGGCCCCAATAACTGCCACATGACGCATAGGCAAACACAAAAATACCGCATCTTCATGACGATCATTTTCCAAGAATGATTGCTTATTCTAGACATCAAAAATCTACAGATCCGTTAACAAGGATGAACGCATACCAACACCCCCTTGTTTGTGTGCTTCTTTTTCTATAGTGTGAATGTTTCAAGAATACAAGAATCATTGTTAAAAAATTAACGATCAACTTTATGGACTCTTTAAAAAATTTTTTACCTTTTCTATCCTCCATGCAGGGCAATGCGAGCCTTTGTTACACAGGAGAAGAAGCCGTCGCCTTGCTGAACACGCTTTATGACGAAGGCAAACAAATGTCGGAAGACATGATCCGCGACCTTCAAAAAGGCATCCCTTGCGACGGCAATATTCCTTGTTATCCTTATATCGCTTTTGCCGTAGCGCCTCAGGAACTTAACATTGACGCCACCAGAGCCTATGGCATGGCATCAGAACCGGGTGTGTATGGAACCACAGTCACAAGGCCAGATATTTTTGGTGCTTACTATCAAGAACAAATTGATCTTTTGATCAAGCACCACAATGCGCCCGTCCTTGTGGGGAAAAGCACATGGCCTATCCCGCTTCCTTTCTTTCATGAAGCTTCTCTTTCTACGCTTGAGCCCGCCACGCTGTGGGACATGGCCAATAATGTGCCCTTGCCTGACCTGTCTAAAGTCGACGACAGCATTGCCAACGGCACCTATACCCTTGCTGACAAAAACGCGCCACGGCCCCTCGCCCTCTTCACCGCAGAGCGGGTAGATTATTCACTGCACCGCCTTTATCATTATTGCGGCACGGCGCCCGAGCATTTTCAGCATTTCATTCTTCTCACCAACTATCAGCGCTATATCGACCATTTTGTAAACCACGCCCTTGAAACACTCGAGAGCGACAGTGACTATACAGCCCTGGTAGAACCCGGTGACATTATCAGCCGCAACCGTCAAGAGTTTGAAGCCAACCACAAAAACCGGCTTCAACACTTGCCGCAAATGCCCGCCTATCATCTCAAACGCAAAGATGGAAGTGGCACCACCTTTGTGAACATCGGCGTTGGCCCTACCAATGCCAAAAACATCACCGATCATCTTGCCGTGTTAAGACCCCATTGCTGGATCATGTTGGGACATTGTGCGGGCTTTAGGCGTTCACAACATTTGGGCGATTACGTCCTCGCTCATGGTTATGTCCGGGATGACCACGTGCTTGACAGAGATGTGCCGCTCTGGACGCCCATCCCCCCCATCGCCGAAGTTCAGATGGCGCTGCAAGAGGCTGTGGTCAATGTGACGGGCCTGAAAGGAGCTGACATCAAAACGCGCATGCGCACCGGCACCGTGGTCAGTTGTGATGACCGGAATTGGGAAATCAGCGCGAAGGAAACCTTTGCCCGCTATAACCGCACACGAGCCATTGCCCTTGACCTTGAGTCAGCAAGCCTGGCCACCAATGGGTTTCGCTTTCGTGTGCCCTATGGCACGCTCTTGTGTGTGTCGGATAAACCTCTTCATGGAGAGCTCAAACTCAAAAACATGGCCACGCAGTTTTATAAAGATCGCGTTCATCAACACATGGAGGTGGGGCTTGAGACCATTCGCCTCCTGCGTAGCCGCGGCTCTGATATTTTGCATTCACGAAAATTACGCGGCTTTGACGAGCCACCCTTTAGGTGATGCACCTATCAACACTGACGCGCCCTCCCATGCCCAATCAACACACGAACGCATGCCTCACAGCTGAAGAAAAATAAAAAAAATGTTTAAAAAACAATATTTTCTTTTTTGATGCAGGGGGATTGTTAAGAACACGCCCCTATGATCATACACAGTGTGTTATTTTACACTCACGAAATATTGTTAAGATATGATATGGATCACATTGGGCGCCGATTGTTGGGCCTGATGTTCGTGGTGTATATTTTGGTGATATGATGGTAAAGATTTTGCACTTTTTTCGTTTCTCTTTTTTGTGGACAGCGTTGTTCTGCCTGCCTCTGTGCGCTGCTGAGGTGGCCCCCTTCTTCAACTATGAAGGGCAGAGCGTGATGATCACTGCGGCCCGAGGCATTAACCGCCAGATTCTATCCCTGTTCACGCAAAGCACCTTTCCTGGCACGTCCTCAAGCACCCTATTTGCAGGAAGTTATCTCCTCCCCGGAACGGTCTGGTCGTTTCCCCTGCGCCATCGTTTTGAAGTGGGATATCAAGGCAACCGCCATGACGATTATCAAAGCTATACCCACGGCGTTGCGGGTTGGATGCCCGAAGCGCTGATTAATCTGAACCCTGCCTACATCGCTTTCGGCGCAGGTCCCTATCTGAAGTCACGCGCCACGCCTGTCAGTGGTGGTCGCTTCGCGGTGGTAGCGAACCTGGCCTTTGGTGTGACGTTTCATGCCGTCAATGTTGAGATGTTCTTAAGGCATCATTCCAACGCCTATACAGCTTCGCCCAATCACGGCAATGATTTTTTTGGCATTGCGTTATCCTATAATTTCAGCCTGCACAGCCGTAGTTAAGGCGCCAGCACATCACAACAATCGTTCTGAAAAACCCACGTTGTCATAAGATATGACGACAAACTGCCTCTTTTTATTTTAAAAATTGAATATTCATGATTAGAATACAGTCATTGATTTATTTTATGACTTTTTATGCGAGCGCATCTTCTCTTTTTTGGCACATTTTTGCTTTTTGACGCAACATCTATCTGGGCCACACCTGAGCACGAGGCCTTTTTTGCCCACCATTCGCAAGCTGTGATGTTCACAGGGGGGGCGCCTGTCAATCGCCGGGCTTTTGATCTGTTCCTTAAAAACGCCCCCACCGAAAATCAACAGCACACCCTCTATGCCGCAGGTTATTATTTTCCTGGCACATTATGGGGATGGCCCATCCGCAATCGCCTAGAAGTCAACTATCTCAACCATATCCACGAACGCTATCGCCATTTTGTGGCGGGGTGGGTGCCTGAGCTGCTTTTTAATCTTAAGCCGTGCTATATCGCCTTGGGGGCTGGCCCTGAAATCAAAAGCCGGCCCACACCCGTCAATGGGGGATATTTTTTCGTTGTGGCCAACCTGGCTTTGGGTGTGACGTTTGATCCTGTCACCATCGAAGTGGCGTTGAAGCACTTTTCTAATTTCTATACCTCCGTGCCCAACGACGGCATTGATTTTGTCACCCTCAGCGTTGGGTTTTCATTCTAAGGCGCTTTGGGTGATGAAGCGCCCCTAAAGCCCCGCGCCACCACATACATTTCTGACGACTCTTTCCGGCTCGACGCAGGCTTCACACAGTGAACATGAGAAAAGCACTGTTTAAGCGCCTTAAGATACACCGGATCGCCCCCCCCTTGAAAAATTTTGGCCACAAAGTGTCCCCCTGCTGATAACACCTCTTGTGCAAAATCAAGTGCCGCTTCGCTCAACGCCATAATGCGCAGGTGATCTGTGGATTTATGCCCTGTGGTGGCGGGAGCCATATCGCTTAATACCACATCTGCCCGTCCGCCATAGGGGGCAAGGGCTTGCGCCAACCACGCCAACGCCTCATCCGACAAAAAATCGCCTTGAAAGAACAATGTGCCGTCAAGAGGGGTCATCTCGCATAGATCAAGCCCAATCACCGCGCCTTGCTGTTGCCTATCGTGAGATTGACCTGGGGAACTTTGGGCGTTGTCTGATGCGGTGAGGGGGGAAGCAACACCTTGAGTTGCCCCGCCTTGTCCTTGGGCAAGGTCTTCTTCTGTGATGAGGGGCTCGGGGGGATGTGTGTCCCTCGTGCCCGTTTTTGCGACACCTGTTTTTGGGGGGCACGATCGCCCTTTCTTTCCAGCGCGGGGTGGCCGCACTAAACGCGATAGTGCCACCTCGCTCCAGCTGCCCGGCGCGCAGCCCAAATCAATCACCACTTGACCTGGCGCCAAAAGCTTATACTTATCATCCATCTCCATCAGCTTATACGCGGCGCGCGAGCGAAACCCTTCACGCGCCGCCCGTTTCACATAAGGGTCTTTGAATTGCCGCCTCAGCCATTGTTGGGAAGACGTGGATAGTTGCTTCCCCTTATCAAACCGCATAACACACCCTCATGTTGATGTTGACCTTCTGTAGCGCACCCCCTTATGATCATCCAAAATGCCTCCAGGTGCAACACTATGCCCCCTGCCCCTTCTGACCTTGCCAAAAAACGCAGGCCAAAAAAAACCTCGCACCAGAACAAAACAAGACGCAGACTAGCAGAAAAGCAGGGGCCGCGCCGCCCTCAACGACCCTATCCAGACACAGCTAACCAAGGCCTGTGGTTGTGGGGCTGGCATACTGTCTGTGCTGCCCTTACCAACCCAAAGCGACAAAAGCTGGCGCTTTATGTGACAGAAAAGAGAAAAGCCATGCTTGCGGACCAAGGTCTCTCTCTTGACCCCCTGTGCCCCCATCATGTTGTGACGGCAGAGGCACTTGATCAACGACTGCCCGGCGCCGTCCACCAGGGCATCGCCCTTCAGGCAGAGCCTCTGACCTACCCTTTATTCAAAACATGGCTTCATGAGGAAGGGCGCGGTACGCTGCTGGCGCTTGATCAGATCTGTGATCCCCAAAACATCGGCGCGCTGGCCCGCAGCACATGCGCACTGGGGGGAAATGCTCTCATCTTGCCGCAACAAGGTGCGCCTGCCCTGGACGGCGCCTTAGCCAAAGCTGCAGCGGGCGCCCTCGAGCATGTGCCTGTTTTTTTGGTCACCAACCTTTCCCAGGCTCTTCTGGATGCGAAAGAGGCAGACTTTTGGGTGTCAGCCATTTCAGAAGATGGACAGAGCCCCGAAGACTGGACACCGTCAGAGAACCATATTCTTGTGCTGGGCGCCGAGGGGAAGGGCCTGAGGCCCTTGGTGAAACAACGCTGTGACCAAGGCATCTGTTTGCCCACATCCCCTTCTTTTTCCACCCTCAACGTTTCGGTGGCCGGGGCGTTAGCACTTTATATGGTCAAAGTGAAACAATCCGGGTAAACTTTGCCTATCTATAGGGAACCCCCTGTGTGCAAAGGGGGAAGTGCCCGCCCTCGTGAAAGGAATGTGAGATGAGCCAAGAAGGTGGCCTTGAGGCCCCCACACGTCACCCCCTGCCCCTGGATGATCCGTCGTTTTATGACGAAAAGGCTTTTGAGGCCGAGCTGCGGCGCGTGGCAGATGTTTGTCACGGATGCCGGCGGTGCTTTAATCTGTGTGCCACCTTTCCAAAGCTCTTTGACGCCATTGATGCGTCGAAAACCGGTGAGGTGGATGGCCTGACCCGTGAAGATTTTGAGCCCGCCATCAATGCGTGCACCTTGTGCGATATGTGCTTTTTGGTCAAGTGCCCCTATGTGCCGCCCCATCCGTTGAATGTGGACTTTCCGCATCTGATGCTGCGTGCGCGCGCCATTGCCGCCAAAAAAAAGGGCGTACCTTTTGCACAAAATCAACTCACGCAAACAGATCGAAACGGCCGCGTGGGCTGCACCGTATCGCGCGTGGCCAATTGGGCGAGCAAAACCACCAACAAACTCACCCGCCCGCTGCTGGAAAAAGCCGCTGGCATTGACAAACGGGCCGAGCTGCCCACCTTTAACCGACGCGCTTTTTCTCAAACACCGCCGCCCTATCCCCTCAATGACAAAGCCCCTGCGCTGGGGGAGAAAGTGGTGCTTTATAGCACGTGTTTTGTCAATTATCACAATGACGCCATCGGCCAAGCGGCCATGGCTGTGTTGGCCCACAACGGCGTTACCCCTGAGGTGGTATATCCTGAATGCTGCGGCATGCCGCGCTTTGAGATGGGGCTGACCTCTGAAGTGGCGGACAAGGCCTTGCGCATCAGCCAGATGCTGATGCCTTTTGTGGACAAAGGATATACCGTGGTGTCATTGGTGCCCTCGTGCACGCTGATGATCCGCAACGAATGGCCCCTGATGCACCCAGGCAACCCAGACATTGCCCGCCTGTCTCAACACACCTTGGACATCACAGCCTATCTTGTGACCCTGGCCAAAACCAAAGGCTTGCCCCCCCTGACCACGCCCTTGCAAGACGGTGTTTTTCTGCACATCCCCTGCCACAGCCGCGCCCAAAATATGGGCCATAAGGCAGAAGAGCTGTTGGCCATGATGCCCCACACACCCCTCACCACCATGGCTAAATGTTCAGGACACGGTGGATCTTGGGGCATGATGAAAGCGCATTTTGAAGACGCCATGCGTGTGGGTCGCCCCGTGATGCGCGCCATCCGCCAAAACGCGGCTCCCATTGTTGCCTCTGAATGCCCGCTGGCGGCCACCCACCTCAAGCAAGGGTCATGCCCCGGGTCGTGTTCAGGGTCATGCATGTCACAGGCGTCCCGACCCAAGGACACTTCATCCAAGACAGCCTCACCTAACACAGAACCGACTTCTGAGAAACAGTTTGTCCACCCCATCCAGGTGATGGCTCACGCCTGGGGCCTGATCGACTTGGAGCTCAGGGAAGCCTGAGGCTTTATCGTTGCACGTGCCCTTGGGTGCCGCCCTCTCTTCACAGCCTCTTTAATGGTCCCCTTCAACGCACCCTTCAATGTGCCTCTTTGGATGTCATGACCTGAGGCCCCTCACCTAAAACGCCTTCAGACACACCTTCATGCTGAGATTCAGGCGCTTTTTCCTTCTCTTTCCCTGTGTTTGGCGCATCTTCAGTAGATTCTTTTAAGGGATGTGCAAGCGATGCCTCAGGGGAACCAGCCACCAGTGCCCCGTCTACCACAGACAGCTCTGGTGTTTGTGCAATGCGTGTCATGTTTGCGTCCCAACACGGTTGCATATGCTTTGCCAACATCCCATACATCCTGTGTTGATAGGATGCCATATCTACCTTTTGACCTTTGTTAGGACCAGGGCACAGATCCAGGGGACCAAAGATAATCTTGCCACCCTTACCGTCAAAGATCATATCGTCTTCATAGGGGTTGTAACGAGAAAAGTGTGCGGTGAACTCGATAACCTCCTGATGCTCAGCCCTCGGCGGGTTGAGTGTGCACATAAGGAATTCGGAGCGCCACTTCTTGCAGCTATGTTTTAAGGAGCCATGAGCACTGCCCCCTTCCCCTAAAAACGAACCCTTCAGGTCAATACAATCCCATGCATTCCCTTCCGGAACATTGAAATAAAAGCTTGTTAATAAAAGCGCGTGTTGAAAACGATGGGAGGAAAAACTCAGGTGATAAAGGACAGGGCAAGTAAGCCCCAGTGAGACTCTCTCATAGATCATCCCTTTTGCAAGCAAATGATCCAACACCTTGGCCCACCCCTCAAGTGCAAAGCCTCCCGGCAAAAGAGGCGACTTTTTGGGAATATGTTTTTGTGGCACACCTTCTTTCAAAGAGGGGGGCAAGGTTTCAGCGTTCCAGATAGCATACACCTTGGGCAGTAATTCCTGAATACGCGCCTCTTGGCCCTCATCTGGGAAACACAGTTTTCTTAAAGAGTTCACATAGTTAAAGACACGCTTCCTGTCTTTAGGATTCCCACTCTTTATGTCAAAATAGAGTCCCTTGACTCTCTTTGTGTCTGCGATCTTGGTATCGATGCCATCTTTCTCCCTCGCCAGTTCCCGCACAGAGGAGGCCAAACGATCGTGCAACTTCATAAAGGTATATTCTTCATTTTCTTCACTACAAACAAAATGAAGAATACAGTCACAAAGCTTGTCAAGGGAACAGAGCATGAGTTGCCTGTGCGTTCTGAGAATATCTGCTCTGGTAAGAACGGCCGTTCTTACCACATCATCTTCCTTATTCAACAAAGCCTGAACCTTGGGGAACGTGGTTTTAAAAAACGCCAGACTTTCTGACAAGGCTTGACCGGCCAAAGCGTCCTGTGCACCAGCGTCATCTGGGGGTGAAGAAGGAACCTTGACGGCCTCAGGTCGATAGCAATAAAACCATGGCAACACAATCTTCGTGTCAGGACGCACGGTGATGGGACCCCTTATGCCAGGGATCATCGTCATCGCGCCCTCACCGTCAAGCCTATCTTGAGGCGCCCTGAGAGGCGCCGTCATGAACATACATACCCCCACAGCGCCCACCATCATCCACACTTGCCTCATCACAAAACCATACCTTCCGGTGAATCTCGCCTATACCAAACACAAAAAATGACACAATGTCAAAAAGTAAATTCAGCCTGTTGGGCGACCCTGACATGCCCGCCCCTTTTGATTGCACGAATGGTTGCGTGCTTTTTCTCTCAAGCGTTCATCCATGATCCCACGTTGCCCGATCCCTTTATGCGATGATTCACAGATGGGGATGTTGCCCAGAAGAGATTCTACGTCTAAGGCATCATCTATGTTGGCATCCCCCTCACCCAAATCCAAGGTAGCATCTAGATCCCTTGGAAGCGCAGTGGCCGTGTTTATATCATCCCGCAGGGCTTCTAGCTTTGTAGACAATGAGTCTGGATCATCTGCAAAACGTGCAAGCGTTTCCGTGTTTATATCATCCCACAGGGCTTCTAGCTTTGTAGACGATGAGTCTGGATCACCCGCAAAACGTGCAAGCGTGTCTGTGTATACATAAGTATTTGTGCTTAAATCGGTGTCCGTTAAATCGCTGTCTGTGTTTAAGGCAAGGCTGAAACGCTTCATTCTTTCACAAAATGACTCCTCTTCAGCAGGCATACAAAAGGGGGGCGACACAGCTTGGTCGTGGTCATTATAAAAACCTTCTCTAGTTTCTTCCTTGCCTAAAACAGGTTGATCATAGGGTTGGGAAAATGTGATTTTGCACCCATCACAAGAGATCCCCTTGACCTGACCGTCAGCGCCAAAGAAGCGCCCCATGCACATATGCCCCAAAAAGCCATCAACAATCTCAAGTAAAACGTTTCCATAAAAACAATATCCCCTACAGAGTCTGCCCATCGTAACAAAAAATGACGAATTGTCAAAAAATGACCCTTCTTCTCTTGGGCCTCTACCTCTTAAGAAAAAGCGTTTCACAGGCAAAAAGCCTGTTACAAACAAAGAACCTTTTTTTAAAAAAGACCTTTCACCACATGGTCACTCCTCCCTCAAAAACAGCCTGTCTATATAGAAAAACTATCTTTGGAATCACCACACTACTTTTTGCAGCTTAACCATCTCTGCCCGCTTGGATGAACTGGCGTGATTAACGTTGGCTCTTAAACAGAGGGTGTGATGCGTTTCTTCAAGACAGGCCAGAGATCATCATCTCAAAAGACATCCGTGAAACAGCGGACCCAAGGAAAAGCACGCGCGACCACAGCCTGCACCGCCAAGGGGAATACCTGAGAACAAGCACACCAAGGCCAGCACTTGACGTCACATATCAGCTAGATTCATCAAGCCTGCGCAACACCTTCAGGTTACATGCATTATTTTTCAAAAAGACTTTTCTTTAACAATCCTGTTAATGGTGGCCAACGAATTATATTCCCCATAGGCCTCATCTTTTGTCAAAAGGCCCTCTTTAACCATCAGGTCTATATGCTCTTCAATAGCGCTTTTTAATTGTGCTACGCGCGCTTCCCGATCCTTTCTCTCTTCCTGTAAAAGTTTCAATCCCTCATCGACGGCCTCTGTTTCTTTTATAATTTCTTGGGCTTCAGGGTTGTTGGGATATCTCTCCTCAGAAACAATATAATCATCCCAAAGGTGGTTTCCTTGCTCAAGTTGCTCTCTGACAAAAGCCACTCTTTTGGCTGTAAACGCTCGCCCATAGTTGGCAACCTCGTTTTTTGTGCGCTCCACCTCTTTTCTGGCTTGATCATACCTTGCATACCATTCATTAAAGAGGTTGCGCACAATCTCATTTTGTGTCACGACGACATCTTCTTTTAAAGCGGGTGCGGCGAGGCCTTCGGGGGCTTGCTCTGAAACGCTTTCCCCAGAAACAAGGGGGTGGGGGTCATCCTGCACCGAAGAACCAACGAGCAATACCTCATCATGATCCGAAGGCCCCTGCTGTCCTGATGGCAAAGAAGGTCGGGAGGCGGGAGAGACATCGTCTTGATCCATCGCGGTCAGTGACCCAAAACCCATGAAGGAAAAGCCGGTTAACACCACGCCAATAAAAGAAAAACGGCACATCATAGAGAGAACCAAAGATAAAGTCAAATCTATGTCCATTTTAAGCAAAAAATGACTTATTGTCAAATAAATCTTTGTTTTGGTTCCTTGTTTTTCCTGTGTTCTCTCCCTCTTCCTCCTCTGTCTTCCAGAGGGGGGCTGTAAGGCTTCCTTTCTATCGTCGGTTTTCACGTCTTCTGGTTTTTACCTCTTCGATTTTCACGTCTTCTGGTTTTCACATCTTCGGCGTTGACCATAATGTAAGACCTTTGAAAAAGCTTCTTTCCCCCTGTGGGCAGATTGCCTTGGGGCGTTTTTTGCATTAAGCTGGGCTTATGGTTAAGACGGTGATTTCTCCTCAGGATATTCTCTTGCCCCCGGCGTTTGCCCCGGTGCGCGATGCTATGAAGGCTTGCGTCAAAGAGATAAAAACCCACAGACGCGTAAGCGTGGGCCCTTATGCTACGTTTTATTTTGAATGCTATGACACACTGGTGTGGCAAATTCAGGAAATGCTGCGTATCGAACATGGCGGCGCGGCTGAGGTGCAAGACGAAATTGATGCCTATGCCCCCTTGCTGCCCCAAGGCTCGGATTGGACCGCCACCTTGATGTTTGAAATTCCTGACGCCGACCACCGGCGCGCGCTTCTCAGCACCTTAGGTCATGTGGAAGACACCATCACCCTTCGTGTGGGCGACCACTGTGTGCCTGCTGTGTCTACAGATCAAGACGTGCGCACCACGTCTGAGGGCAAAACCTCGGCCATTCATTTTTTGCGCTTTGTGTTTGAACCGCCCATCAAAGCACTTTTGCTCACAAAAACGCCTTCTGTGGTGTTGGCCATCGGTCACAAAAACTATAACCATCACGTGACACTTGAGACTTCGGTTGTAAGGGCCCTTCTCTCTGACTTAACGCCTTAATCCCTTGTAAGGTGCCAGCCCCTTGCGGCTTGCCTCCCTTGCGGCTTACCTTCCCTGGCGTTTCTGCGTCTTTTTTACCCTTTTTTCATCCCCTTCCCCCTACAACCGTTGTGAAACACACAAAGGAGGTGAGCCTCATCCCACACGATACGTTTGATCTCAACGGTACGCCAGTCCTCCTGAAAGGCCTATCCTACCTTAAGGCGCATCCTCAGCTCACCCGTGCACAACGCTTGATGGCGCTCAACATGTTTCATCATGGGGCCCAAAGGGATGACAGCGCGTTGCCCGCCCCTGGAGAGGTGTGGTCTTTTTTTCCAGATCAAGCGCTGGCCCAAGCTTCATGCCTCCCGTTTTGTTTGGCTGAAAAAAAAGCGGCCCCCAAGGAACGCGCCACAAAAAAAACCACACAGACGCCTCCCGCCAAAACGTCTTCACAAACGTCACGCACCCCTCACCAACCGTCATCTCAAGCTCCTCCTTATGTGCCGTTTTCTTTGTGTCGCACCCCGCACATCCCGCTTTACGCGCTTGATGAACATAAACACCCGGCTCTGTGGGGACACGAATTTAACAGCTACCTTGAGGAAGGCGAAAAACTTGGCAATCTGATGAAGGTGCAAAGCCCTTTTGAGATGCCCTCCCTCACCCATCACGCCCCATCTGAGACCTTTTTCCACACACTGATCGGCACCAGCGATGCAGTGTCTATGTGGGGTGCTGTGGGCCTTTTGGGCCTGAGATGTTCGGTGACCGAACTTAAAGCTGCGCTGTCAGGCACGCCGCTGTTGCTTAGGCGTCCCTCAATCTTAGGGGTGCGCATCGAAGGCAGCATGCCGTCTTATGCAGGTGCACGTGACATTGTTCATAAGCTGATGGATCTTTTGTCTGACCTTTATTTGCCCCACAAAATCATTGAATTTTTTGGCCCCGACCTTCACACTCTTTCCCTAGAAATGAGGCAAGAGATCAGTGCGCTGGCCAGATGGATGGATGCTGAAGCCGTGCTGTGGCCCATCAGCGAAGATACCCTACGCACCATCCAAGACAAACCCACCTTCAAGGCCTTGGCTGAAGAAAGCGGTTTGTGGGAAGAGGCAGCCCAGACAACAGATGATTGGGCCTATGATGAACGCCTTACCTTGTCTTTATCCACCATCAATCCAGGTCGTGCGCCGGCGTTGTCAGCGCGGCCTGCGCTGATGCCCAACACCCAAGCGTGGAAACCCCCTTACACGCCGCCTACAGCAGGGTTTCCTTCCCCTTCTCTGCCCATCACCCAAGCGTCTGTTGTGTTGCCGTCTCATACCAAGATCTGTCATGACACGATTCTGGCCTTCAGTTTATTGCTTGAAAAAATGGCAACTAAAGAGCTTGTCTTTAAGGCCGCCACCACGCTTTTTGTGCATCCTGACTATCAAGAAACTTGCCCCTTGATGCAAAAGATAAAAAAAGATGTGCTTGCGCTGGATGGGAATATTGAGTTTAGCATGCTCCCGTTTGGCACACACGTGGTCACCACAGATGGGTCGCTCTTGTGGACATCTGAGCTGTTTGCATGTGTATTTGCCGTCTTAGGCACCACCTATGACGATAGCGTGCCCGACCTTTCGCCAAACGTCACACTCAAGGATGTGTGGCCTGAGGAGTTAGATATACAAAAACAGAGCGAACGATTCCCAGCCTCTGCGCCTGATGACGTGGTGGTGCCCAAAACAAGATCCCGCCCTTTTTGGCGTGAGATGCCCGCACGTCAGAGTCTGGCTACCACGATCCAAGAGGCCCATCCCTTACCTATTTTTCGCAATCATGATCTCACGTTTTCTTTGCTTGCACGGGGGCCTATGGGTGAGAAAGAGCCTGAACCTTTTGAGGCCTATCGTAACCACCCCTATTATCTGAAAAGGGCTATTCAAAAAGCCACCAAGAAATATGTGCCCAAAATCAGTGAATCTTTTCTTGAAGGCGATGTGCCCCTGGTTATTTTTGGTGGCCATGCCTATGGACGCGCCGGAGATTGGGCATGGCTGGATTGTGGACTTTCTTTGCTCAATGTCCGGGCTGTTGTGGCCCATAGTTTTGACCCCACGATTCACAGGGCCCTTTTGCATGCAGGCATCTTGCCTTTACATTGGATGCCCCCGGCAGAGGGCAAAGACATTGTTCTTGACGGCAGCGAACATATCACCATCACAGGTATACATACCGCGCATCAAGACAACCACACCGTGATGATGATGGTTCAAAAACGAGACACAACCCTTTTCGTGCCCCTCATGTTGTATCACATCCCTGCCTCTATGTTGCTGAACCACAAAAAAGAAAAAACAGCCAGTTGACAGCACAAATATTGTCACAGGTTCTTGACACAGGGTAAGCCAACGCCTTAGTATTCCCAGTATGACGCGGGGTAGAGCAGTCTGGTAGCTCGTCAGGCTCATAACCTGAAGGTCGTAGGTTCAAATCCTGCCCCCGCACCCGTTTTATGGCTTGCGTCATTTGCCCCTCTTTCCTTTCTCTTGTGTTAGCTGCTTGCCTGAGTGCGCACGGCCAGGTTACGCCTTGCAATCACAAACACACCTTCCTCAAAATATCGCCTTTTTGTTGAGGAGATGTGCACCTCTTTCCTCAGCAGGGTTTTTTATGTTCTTTTAAGGCAAAAAATTCACGCATTCTTCAAAAAATAGGGGCACACTAGAATTGTCTATATTAAGCAAGGAATCCAACCATGATTGGGGTATTCGTGATCTTTTTGTTAGGATTTATCGGTCATGCTGAAGGAACAATGTCTCATTCAGCTCACACCAAACGCATGGCGTGTGTGCTTGTCAAGCACAGTACACAAATCATGAACCAGGGGGAAAAGGTGCTTCAGTTGTCCCCGGCCATGAAAAAGCACGCCCGAATCATTGCCCGCCGCGTTCTTGAAAACCAGCAATCTTTGCACAAGATCGTGAAAGAAGCTTTGCACCATTCACCTGAAGATATCTATGTCTTGCGCCTGTTGTGCGCGCAAAAAAACACCTTTACGAAACCGCGCACCAAGCCCATCACACCTCAAGAAACGTGGTTACCACAAGAACGCCAGAGCAAACGCGAGCGCCGCCCGTAAACACCACGCCCCTCAAAAAGGGCCTGCCGGAAACATCAGAAAACGCACAACTATCCCTAAAGCCGCGCCTGATGCTTTCTCAAACCTTGAAAACCCCAGCAACACTTCCCATAACAAAACAGCTCTCCATCCAAAAAAGACAGCCTGTGGTAACAAACCATGAAAGCTGCCGAGACATGGCTAAGCCGCGCCTGATGCTTTCTTGGCCCTGTTTTCTTCCTTGAAATGCTCAAAAGCTTCTTCCCACGTGCCACGTGTGGCGGCCTTTGAATATTCAGTCGCTCTGTTTTCAAAAAAGTTGGTAAACTCAATCGCGCTGGTCATTTCTTCCATCCAGGGCAACGGATCTTCCTGAATATCATAAAGCGGGTCGGCGCCAAGCTGCCCTAACCTGCGATTGGCAATATAGCGGATATAGCGCTTTGTGTCCTCAGCGGTCAACCCTTCAATGGGCCCCATTTCAAAGGCAAGATCAATAAAGACGTCTTCAAGACTGACCACCTTATCGCACACCATGTGAATTTTTTTGTGCAATGCCTCGGTCCACAAAAAAGGATGCTCGGCAATCAAGGTGCGAAACAGATGGGTCATAGAATGGATATGAAGGGTTTCATCTCGAATCGACCAAGACACAATCTGGCCCATGCCCTTCATTTTGTTAAAGCGTGGAAAGTTCATCAGCATCACAAACGAGGCAAACAGCTGAATGCCCTCACCAAACCCTGAAAACATGGCCAAGCTCATGGCAATATCTTGCAAAGATTCGCCACCAAACTCTTGCATATAATCCCACTTATCACTCATGGCTTTATATTTGAGGAACGCTTGGTATTCAATTTCAGGGATACCCAAGGTTTCCAGCAAATAGGCATATCCTTGGATATGAATGGTCTCAATATTAGAAAACGCCGACATCATCATACGAATTTCCACGGGATGAAAAATCCGCCCATAATATTGCATATAGCAATTATTGACACCGATATCCATTTGCGTGAAAAAACGAAAAATTTGGGTCAACAGGTTTTTCTCTGAGGGCAACAGGTTTTTGTTCCAATCCTTCACATCATCGGCCATGGGCACCTCATCAGGCAACCAGTGAAGGCGCTGTTGTGTTTGCCACGCTTCAAAGGCCCATGGGTAACGAAAGGGTTTATAAATGGGGTTGGGCTTAAACAAAGGAGACACCATCTCCACCGGGCATTCTGACGGAATATCATCCGCAGACAGCCCCTTCATACGCGCTGTGTCAGCGCCATCCTGGTCATGGTTAAGAGATTGATTCATCGCGTTTTCTCCCCTCAAAAATTCTCTCCCACTTTAAAACGATGTCACAAGAATCGCTACCTTTTCTTGCAAACTTTTTTTAACCCACTGAAATACAGGCAGAGAAAACACACGGCCTGTTCTGCCCGCTCTATTACAACCCATAACACACTGTTTTTACACACATATTTGCCAAAAAAAAACAACCCCATGATTTTTTTGAATGCGCGTTAAGGGAAAGCAACAGGCGCATGCTTTGTGGAGGCCGGAGTCGGAATCGAACCGACATACAAGGATTTGCAGTCCTCTGCATCACCACTCTGCCATCCGGCCCCTTGTGCATGCACCCTGTCATTGTGAGCAAGGGGGGCAGCTGCGTCAAGAGATCTTATGGTTGCATGGACCTCAACCCATCTTCGCAACCTCTTCATACAACACCTTGATGCCCCTCTTTTGCAAGAAGACATGGAAGAGATCTTGGCCCCGTGGGTCATTCATCGTACCATCACCCAAATGGTCAACACCTGATGGCTGATATTTGCGCTATTCTGTTCTTCACGCTACCTTAGGTCTTCACACGGCTTTTACCTATCATTCTGACACACCGCTGGTTAAAGGGCAGGTGGTGCGTGTGCCGCTTGGGAAGCGTTCTCTTTGGGGCCTGGTGACGCACGAAAACCCCCCACCCTTGCCTTCGAACAAAGCCCTCAAACCCATCACGGAGGTCTCGTCTTTGGTATTGTCGTCCACCATGTGTGCGTTTTTAGAAAAAGTGGCGGCCTATACATTATCACCCCATAGCTCCATCCTCAACATGGCCCTGCCCTCTAAAGAGGCCCTTGACATGTATGGGCAAGAAAAACCCACACCTCCAGCACCAGATCCAGAAAGGGTCACAGAAACCATCACCCTAACAACGGCTCAAACGCTGGCTTTTGAGAAACTCCAGCAAGCATACGCAGAGCATCTTAAACCGGTGCTTTTCCAAGGGGTCACGGGGTCGGGCAAAACAGAAATTTATCTTCAGTGGCTACAAGCGTGTATTGAGAAAGGGGGACAAGCATTGGTGTTGTTGCCTGAAATCGCCCTGACCCCCCAATGGCAAGACAAATGTTATCGGCGGTTTGGTTTTATGCCCACACTGTGGCACTCATCACGCACGCCCGCACAACGGCGCAAAGCTTTTGCAGACATCATCACAGGGCGCGCCCGCATTGTGGTGGGCACACGCTCTTCGCTCTTTTTACCCTATCCTGCGCTCAAGGCCATCGTGGTGGATGAGGAGCACGATCTCACCTTTAAGCAAGAAACGGCGCCGCTCTATCATGGACGAGACATGGCCGTGCTGCGGGCGCATCTAGAGGCTGTGCCCATGTTGCTTACAAGCGCCACGCCCTCTCTTGAAAGCCTTCACAACGCCCAACAGGGCAAATACCATCACGTGCAACTGACGGCGCGATTCGATAGTGAGATGCCCCACTTTCACGTTCTGCGCAAACCCCGTCAACACATATTGGCGCCAGAGATCTGTGATAAAATAGTGGAAACCCTGCATCAAGGAGGGCAAAGCCTTCTCTTTCTCAACAGGCGGGGTTATACACCCTTTGTCTTTTGTCAAACGTGTCACACAGCCCTTGATTGCCCCTCCTGTGCTGTGGGCGTGACATACCACAAAAAAACAGATGCCCTGATGTGTCATGTGTGTGGGTTAAGATCACAGAAAATATGCAGCCATTGCGGCGAAGAAACCAAGCTCACCTTTTCGGGGTTAGGCGTGGAGAAACTTGAAGAAGCCTTGCGCGATCTTGTCCCCAAAGCGCGCATCGCCATTATGAGCAGCGACGGTATGACGCCGAAAAAAATGAAGCAGATGATTACCGATCTTGAAAACCACGCTGTGGACATTGTGGTGGGCACACAAATGGTGGCCAAAGGCCATCACTTTCCTAACCTGGCCTTTGTGGGGATCTTAGACATTGATGGCGGCCTTCATCACTTTGATTTTCGGTCCCATGAGCACCTGGTGCAGCTGCTCACACAGGTGGGCGGCAGAGCCGGTCGGGGAGATTTTGCCGGCGATGTGTGGATTCAAACGCGAGAACCCGACCATCCCATCATTCAAGCGCTGCTGCACAAAGATCCTGACGCGTTGAGTGCGCACCTTCTTCACGCACGCCAGCATCAACACCTGCCCCCTTTTGGGAAAATGGCCGCCGTCATTATTTCAGGTCCCCATGAAAAACAAACAAGGGATTATGCGCACACCCTCGCTACTCACATCGACGAAGCCAAGGCGTTTGCCCATCAAAAGCGGGCCCACGCCATTGAAGTCTTAGGGCCGATCCCAGCACCGATCCCCTTTGCCCACAAACGGTTCCGTTGGCGATTTTTGGTGAGAGACCCACAAGGCCCCCTTCACCCCTTTTTAAGGCGATGGCTGGGTCATACACACCCACCCTTTTCAATCCGATGCCAAATTGATATAGATCCTTATGACTTTATGTAACCTCAAGAGCTGCCCATGACCCACGTAGTGACCGACGCCTGTATTAACTGCAAATATACAGAGTGCGTTGTGGTCTGTCCTGTGAATTGTTTTAAAGAGGGCCCCAACATGCTGGTGATTGATCCAGATGTGTGCATTGACTGTGGGGTGTGTGTGCCGGAATGTCCTGCCAAGGCTATCAAACCCGACACTGAGACAGGGTGCGCTAAATGGGTGACCTTAAACCGCGAACTTGCCAAAACGTGGCCCACCATTCAAGATCCTAAAACCCCACCGCCTGATGCTGATTTATGGAAACAGCGTACCGACAAACTTCAATATTTGCACAAAAAACCTCCTTCTTCACATAAGTAAACCATTAACAAAACAGGACCCTAGCCAAACGCTATTCGCTTAAACGTATAAAAGACGCAATTTTATTAAAAAAGAATTAATCCTCCATCAGGGAGATTTTTTATGCGATATGCGTCCTGCTTTGTGTGGCTGATCCTTGCCCCATATTCATACCTCTACGCCCCCCAAGATCGCACTGACCCTGATTCTTTGCCTTCATCGTACCTTGTGTCCAAGGGTTGTGACACATCTTTGCCTTCCTCCACCCAAGCATGGTCGCCACCTGTCCCGCCCAGATCTTCAGCAGCAAAAGCTTCACCTCCTTTATCGGCGCCGCCCCCCTCTCCTTACCGGGAAGGCAGCCCATCAGAGGCCACAGACCCCTGTGATCAAGAGGTAGAAAACATTTTATCCAAGGCCATCGCACAGCTGGATGTGCGCGCGCCCAGACACGCAAGTCATACGTTTACGCCCTCAGCTAAAGCAGTGTCTTCGTGCCCAAAGGATCACAAGCCCAAAGAATCTCTTGCAGAAGCAAGCACCCAAAACAACCCGGTCCCACAAAGACCTGTCAAAAAAGCTCATCGGCGACAGCACAGCCTAGCCCCACCGATGGATCCCTGACTTTGCCTCTTAATGACGCTAAACCGGCAGATGAGTAAGCTTTTTTGGCAAACATTAAGGGCGACACTCTCAACCTCTAGGGGAATGGGGGCAGATGCGATTACACCTCACCCACAATGTGAACCCGATAGTGCGCCGTAGCTTCGGCGTCAGAGAGCACCGCAATATCAGGCCGGGTTTTTTCAGACAGACTGCGCACATAGGGGCGCAACGTTGCCGCCACCAGCAAAGGGGGCACCATGCCGGCCACGCGGGCCTCAGGTTTGTCATACGCTTGGTTTAACTCTTCAAAAAACATCTTCATACGACTGGGAGCCATGGTGAAGGTGCGTTTCCCTTCATCACCTGAAAGGGCTTGCTGAAACTCTTGACTCCACGCACTGCCTAAAGACAGTGCCCATATTTGGCCATCCTTCAAAAAAGGTGAGGCGATTTGGCGCGCTAAACTCATCCGCACACGCTCACCAATGGCATCAGGCTCTTTGGTATAAGAGAGAGATTCAGAAATCGCCTCAATAATGGTGCCCAAATCACGAATGGAGACTTGCTCTTTTAAGAGATTCTTGAGAATGCGACCCACAGAGGCCGCCGAAATTTGCATAGGCACCATGTCGCCATACATTTTTTGATAAGGTTTGCGCAAACTGTCGATACTTTGCTGTTGAAGAGAGAACGAAAATAAATCGGCCAGATGTTTTTTTATGATTTCTGTGACGTGCGTCATTAATAGGGCTTTGGCATCCGCCACCACATAGCCTTTTTCTTTGGCCTGCTTCATCTCAGATTCATGAATCCAGATGCCCGGAATCCCCAGCACAGGCTCTTTCCCAGGATCACCTGGTATTTTCTCTAAACTGCCATCAGGATCCAGCGCAATCACCTTGTCAGGAAAAATTTTGCCCGCGGCAGCCTTCACTTCCTTAACTTTGAATTGGTAGCCATAGGTCTCAAGCGAAAGGTTATCCACGATGCGCACCGTAGGCACAATGACACCAAAATCACGGGCAAGATTTTCACGCACACGGCGAATGCGCTTAACCAAATCCTCAGGATTTTTGATCAGCGGCACAAGTCCCACACCCAGCTCCAATTTCAACTCATCCATAGAGAGCATCTCTTCCGGCTTTTTTTCTTCTTCCGGTTCTGAAGCTTCGGTGGGTGACGTAAGCGTTTCAGCGGCAGGTCGGGCTTCTTTTTTCCCCAGCCGCATCGCTATGCCGCCCGCCACACCTGCCATCAGCAAAAAAGGGAAAAAAGGCATGCCGGGCAATGCAGCAAAAATAGCAATAAGCACCGCGCTCATCCCCAGCGCCACGGGATAGGCGCTGAGCTGCCCTTTAAACGCTTGATCAGCCGTGCCTTTTGAGGATGTTTTGGAAATGAGCATACCCGCCGCCACCGAAATAATCAGCGCCGGCACCTGGCTTACCAGGCCATCACCCACCGTCAACAGAGCATAGGTCTGGGAAGCACGGTAAAAGGTCATCCCTTGCTGAAAAACGCCCACAATAATGCCCCCAAAAAGATTGATGGCTGTGATAAAAATGCCGGCAATGGCATCGCCACGCACAAACTTAGCGGCACCATCCATGGCGCCATAAAAGTTGATTTCTTCTTGAATGTGCGCACGACGCACCTTAGCTTCGACCTGATCAATCGCCCCTGAAGATAAATCAGCATCCACAGACATTTGTTTGCCCGGTAAAGCGTCCAGACTAAAGCGCGCCACAACTTCGGCAATGCGGCCCGAACCCTTTGTGATCACCACAAAATTAATGACCACCAAAATAGCGAAAACAATGAGGCCAATAAAAAAATTACCTCCCATAATAAAAGAGCCAAAGGCCTGGATAACATCACCAGCCGCCGTTGTGCCTTGATAGCCATCGGATAGAATCAAACGCGTAGAGGCCACATTCAGCGACAACCGCAGCATGGTGGAAACCAAGAGCACTGTCGGGAACACGCTAAAATCGAGGGGTTTTTCAAGAAACAGTACCGTCATCAACACTGTCACCGAAAACGCCAAAGAAATGGCCAAGGAGAAATCGAGGATCGACCTGTGGAGGGGCAGAATCAACACAATCAAAATACCCACCAGGGCGAGAGAAAACAAAATTTCTCCCCGGCGCAATACCTGAGGCACATCCACCATCTTGTCCATAAAAAACGTGGGCAATACACTCATGGGGAAGGACTCACCTTGTCATTCACCTCTTTTAAATCCGCCTCATAGGCATGAAGCTTGAGTTGAAGCGCGCGCAGGGATAGCCCCAACAATTTGGCTGCACGCGTACTGTTTTGATCGCACTGATTCAAGGTGGACAACACCAGCTCTTTTTCAACATTCGCCAGGGTTTCCCCCACCAACGGACGCACGTGCAATGAAACCCCTTTATCTGACGATGCATTTTGGTCGGAAAGACCAAGGTGATGTGGGTGAATGACGCCTGTATCTGACATTAATACGGCGCGATGGGTGACGTTTTCCAGCTCACGCACATTGCCCGGCCAATCATATTGATGCACAACCGCCAGCGTATCTTGGGATAAGGTGGGATGAGGCGAGACGCCGTTGAGATCTGCATATTTTTTTACAAAATGACGCATGAGCATCTCGAGGTCGCCAGGGCGCTTGCGCAAAGGAGGTAAAACCATCTGGATGACGCTGAGTCGATAATAAAGGTCTTCGCGAAAATGCCCCTCATGAATGGCTTGCTTCATATCGCGGTTGCTGGTGGCAATCAATCTGAAATCTACTGAAACCGGATGTGTGCCGCCCACGCGGTCAATTTCTTTTTCTTGAATCGCCCGTAACAGCTTGGCCTGAAGCCGTGGATGCATTTCACTGATTTCGTCCAGCAACAATGTGCCGCCGTTGGCAGCCTCAAACTTACCAATGCGCCGAGCCACCGCGCCGGTAAAGGACCCTTTTTCATGCCCAAAAAGCTCTGACTCAAGCAACGCTTCAGGAATGGCGGCACAATTAACCGATAAGAAAATGTTCTTTTTGCGCTTGCTGTGCGCATGAATATAGCGCGCCATCATTTCTTTCCCCGTGCCTGACTCCCCCGTAACCAGCACGCTCGCATCACTGCCAGACACCTTATGAGCCACATCCATGGTCTTTTGCATCAACGGATCTGCAAACAACAGAGCCGCTTGTCCCTGATGAAACGAATCGAGAATATCGGCAATCATGTTTGGATCAGGCGGGAAGGGCACAAATTCTTTTGCGCCTCCTTGGATGGCTTTTTGCACTTTTTCTTTGTCAATCATCCCCAGCCCGCACGCCACAATATAGGGAGAAAAGCGCTCTTTACTAAGCTGCCCAGAAAAGGCGGCCACATCTTCACTGACATCAATCAAAATCATACCCGCGTGATGGCCCTTGCGCATCACATCCAGTGCTTGATCCGTGGTTTCGGTATGGCTGATTTTATGACCCCGTTGGATGAGAATTTTGGACGCCTCTGTCAAGAATCCACCAAGCTCGCCGATCACCAAAACAGACATCTGTTAGAGAGATTCTTTGATCAGTTCTGTCACCGTCACCCCAAGCTTGCCGCCCACCAACACCAGCTCACCCCGCGCAATCAGACGATCATTCACACAAATATCAACGGGTTCATCCACATTTTTATTGAGTTGAATGACAGAGCCGCGACCCAGCTGCAAAAGATGGTCAATGGACATACGTGCCGCTCCCAACACGGTGGTGATTTTGATGGGCACACCATAAAGCGCATCTGCAAATTCTTCTGGCGTTGCACTTTCATTTTTAGCGGCTTTAGGGGCTTTGCCTTCTTTGAATTGAATGTCTTCGATGGCTTCTTCGGGAGAGGTGCCCTGTTCTTCTGCCCCCTCTTGCGTGCCGGGATTCTCTTTTTCCTCATCACTCATATACACGGACATTCTCCTGGTTATTGCACGGTGGCCATATCATCTAAAAGGGCATACACCTCACGGCCAAGACGCTCTTGCAGGCACTCAAAACCTGATTCATTCCAACAGAGACGGCAATCCCCAGGCCCAAGCTCCTCATCAATATTAACCTCAACATTTACGCCCGCCAAACTTCGTAACCGAGACTCTATAAACCCTGCCATGCTTTTATGAACAAAAACTTTAATCTTATCTCCCGCAAGCTTTTTGATCACGGGCAGCATTTTTTCTTCTAAATCAGAAGCAACCAACACTTGATTGGCTGCAAGGTGAGGAAAAGCCTTCTTTAAAATAGACTTCACAAAAAAGACAGAAAGCTTGAGAACCTCGGTGTTTTGTGCCTCATAGACGCTCACAAGATCTTTCATCCTCGTCTCGATGTGGGAAAGCACCTGCAAAACATCGTTTTCTCTTTTGTTGGCTTGGCTTTCAATACCTTTCTGAAACCCCTCTTGAAACCCTTCTTGAAATTTGTCTTGAAGAGATTTTTCCTTTTTTTCTTCTACCAAGCCATCGGGCACTACGGGAACGTTGGTGTCTTGCGGCTTACCTTCATCAAATGAGCGTTCAAATATATATTTACGAATCGTCATACCCCCACCTTACGCAATCATGGCATCATCCGAGCCTGCATCGGCGATCACAAGGTCGCCATCTTTTTGCATCTGTTTGACCACACTGATAATCGACCGCTGCGCTTTCTCCATATCGGAAACACGCACCGCGCCCAAACCATCGATATCTTCTTGCAAGAATTTAGCAGCGCGTTCTGACATGTTGCTGAAGAAGTGTTCTCGCACTTTCATAGGCACTTTTTTAAGGCTCAAAGCAAGCTCACTCTTATCGACAGCAGAAATCACTTTTTGGATATCCGCACTATCAATGCGCAGCATATCTTCAAAGGTAAACATCAAGGCGCGCACGCGGGCCGCTGATTCGGGGATCTGCTTTTCTAAGAATTCCATCACACGATCGCCCGTGACTTGGTCAAAGGCATTCAAGATTTCTGCCACCACACGATGGGGGTCAAAGGCATTGGTGCCGCCTTTCTTAAATTCTTCCATAAATTCAGACTTGATAAAGGCCTGGATCTCAGACAAAACTGCCACCTTCACGGGTGTAGCCTTTAAGATGCGCACAATGACATCCATCGACGTATCTTCATCAAACATTTTAAGAATATGTGCCGCTCTGGCTGACGTGAGGCGGGCCAAAATCACCGAAGCCGTTTGTATGTCTTCTTTTTTGAGAAAGTTGGCCAACATATTTTCATTAACCGTGGACAGCTGCTCCCAGATCCCCTCTTCATCACTTTCCACACCATCAAGCACCTGCTTCATGCGATCCTTACCAAACATAGATTCCAGCAACTTTTTCGTACCTGAAAAATTGCCTGACACCATGCTGCCCTCATGCATCAGATGCAAAAAATCTGTGAGCACATTCTTCACAACGGTGGGATCTAGTATGCCTAAATTAGACATCGCTGGCGTCAACGTCCACAGCTCGCGATTTTCCATTTGACCAAAGACCGCCTTTTGCGCATCACCATACAAACTGAGCATCAGTGCCGCAGCTTTGTCCTTATTAAATCGTAAATTATTGTTGATAATGCGTGATACCATCGTCTTGTTACCCTTTCATCCACAAGCGCACAATCGAAGCCGCGCGCTCGGGTTTTTCAAGAGCTAGCTTGTTGACAAGCGCTCTCAGCTCATCTTCAGGCATTTTTTCCCAACCCTTAAGTTGTTTATCGTCTTCACCGCCTGGGCCTTCAGCACCTTCACCACCCTCAAGGGATGCACCCTCGGCCCCTGCCATTGCCACCTGTAACCCCTCAGCACCTTCGTCCGTGGCGGGTTTGAGATAGGGGCGAATGCCAAAGAAAAAAAGTACCAGCGCAAAGAACCCCAGAAGGGCAATCTCTGCCAAGCGCATGAGGTTTTCTTCAGAGAGAGATGGCAACCAGCTAGATGACCCCATGTTTTCTTCTTCGGGTCGGTGGAATCTCAGGTTCTCCACATCCACCACATCACCACGATCTTGCTGATAGCCCACCACGGCCTGAATCAGCCGCTTGTATTTTTCCATCTCTTCAGGTGTGCGGTCTGCATACGCCTCTTCACCTTGTTCATTTTTGGTATAGGTGCCATCAATGACCACAGCTACAGACAAACGCTTGACACCCCCCAACCCCCGCACAGCCGTGCGCACGGTCTTTGAAATCTCATAGTTGGTGGTTTCTTCTGTTTTGTTAGATTCAGATGTCGACCCTTTCCCCGAGGCGCCCGGAGCCTGTTGCACATTGGGCATTTCTTGCTGCACGCCCGTGGCGGGTTCTTGCGCATTATTAGATTGATTACTGTCATTCACGCTTTGTTGTGAGCGCACCACCTGACCGTCTGGATTAAAGGTCTCTGACTGCTCCGTGATGCTGTCATAGTCAAGGTCAGCACTGACCTCAGCGCGCACACTCCCGGCCCCCAAGGATTGCTCAAGAAGAGATTCAATCATGCGGCCAAGGCGCGTTTCATAAACCACCCGTCTTTCTTCTGCTTCGCGGGACACATCGCGCGCATTTTTCTCAGAATCAGAGGCCAATAACACACCACGATCATCCAAAATCGATACACCCTCCACCTGAAGCTCGGGCACGGCAGAAGACACAAGGTAGCGAATAGCTTGCACCTGTCCTTCAGAAAGGGTGGACAAGGATCGCATGCGCAACACCACCGCCGCAGAGGGTTTGCGTTTTTCCTTAGAAAAAATCTTACGCTCAGGCATCACAATATGCACGCGCGCCTGTGCCACGCTCTGGATGGTTTGAATAGTGCGTGACAGCTCTCCCTCAAGGGCACGCACTAGGTTCACATTTTGCACAAAGCTTGTGGTGCCTAAAGCGTCTGACTTATCGAAAATCTCATACCCCATGGTGCTGCCGGCAGACACGCCCATCTCCGCCAGCGACATACGCGCCCGCAACAATTGCGAGGAAGGCACATAAATCTCGCCGCGCTTCATTTCAAAGCTAATATTATGAGACTGAAGGCCATCCAAGATCTTGCCACTCTCTTGCGGGTCCATATCTCGATAGAGAAGAGACATATCTGATTGCCCAAATCGCATAAAGATAAAGACGATCAGCCCTAAAAACCCAAGGGCCGACCCTGAAAAAAAGAGCAGCCTTCCAGCGCCCATATCTTTGAGTCTTGTGAGCAGCTTTTCAAAATCCATGGGTTTTCTTATATGACACGCGCGTCAACACACATTTAAAACAGATTTTTCATGGATTTTATGAGAAAATGTCTTAACAAAAAGACAATGACTGGGCTTTTTCACAAGGCAGCGTACGCGGCGCGTTTCTTCCTGTGAGGAAAAAAAGTGCCTCTTGTGTTTTGTGATGTTTTTTCTTAAAGTGAGCTGAGGTTTGTATGGGAAGAAACAGCGTGGATCGTTCTTATATTCAAACCCTCAAAAACCGTCTCGTGCTTTCTGATGTTATTGGCCCTTTTGTACGGCTCAAAAAAAAGGGGCAAGAGTTTTGGGGCTGCTGCCCGTTTCACCATGAAAAAACACCTTCCTTTAAGGTGAATGACGAGCGGGGCGCCTATCACTGCTTTGGATGCGGCGCACGCGGCGATGCCCTCACGTTTTTGCAAGAAAAAAGCGGCCTTTCCTTTCAAGAGGCCCTTGAGGACTTATCTCGCAAAGCCGGCATGACCTTACCTGAAACGCGTCAGGAACCGCCTGTCCATGCGTCTCTTTTTACCACCCTCAAAGAGGCTGACCGCTTTTTTCAAAACACACTTCACGCTCCAGAAGGGTTAGCTGCCCGTCACTATCTTGAAAAGCGTGGCGTTTCTCATGAGGCTATTCAGCGTTTTGGCCTCGGCGTGACCCCTACGCAGCCCCAAGCTTTTCTTGACACTTTTCGCAAAAAAGCCATCCCAGATCTTATCACAAGTGGCCTGGCCAACCAGAAAGAAACGCGTCTTACGCCCCACTTTCATAAGCGCCTCATGTTTCCCTTAAGAGACACACAGGGCCGAACCCTGGGCTTTGGTGGACGCACCTTGGGGAGCAGTCGCATCAAATATATCAACTCTCCCGAAACCCCGGTGTTTTCGAAGCAGACTTATCTCTATGGCCTGTATGAGGCGCGTGCCTATCCTCCCCTCAAAAACAAACCACTTGTGTTTGTGGAAGGATATTTGGATGTCATCGCCCTTCAATCTCACCACATCGCCCGCGCGGTGGCTCCGTTGGGAACGGAGTTAAGTCACCACCAGCTGGACATGGCCTGGAAATGTAGCCCCCATATTATCTTATGTTTTGACGGTGACGAAGCAGGCAGGCGGGCGTCTTTAAAGGCTGCTGAAAAAGCCTTGTCTCACATCACAGACACACGCACACTCAGCATTGCCTGGTTGGAAGAAGGCGAAGATCCACAAAGCCTGATCCACAAAAACCAAAATCAGACCCTCAATGCCGCCCTTGAGGGCAGTCAGCCGCTGTGTGATGCCCTTTTTGATGCATTACGCGCGCGCTATGACATGCACACACCCGAAGGACAGGCGCAGCTGCAAAAACATTACAAAATCTGGACCGAAAGCATTAGCTCACCCGACCTGCGCGCTGGCTATCGGCGCGCCTTTTCCCAAAAATTTTGGGATCATGTCAGGGGGAAGCACACTGCCCGCCCCCATGGTCTAAGACGTCCTCCCATCAACGCCACGAAAACCCGCACCTTGCAAGAAAAAATTATGATCGCGACGTTGATTCACCATCCACATCTTTTGGTTGATCATCTTGAAACCTTTGCGGGCATCCCCTTTTCACCTGCTCTGGCGCCTCTGCAGCAAGGTCTTTTGACATGGGCGTGTGAGCCTCATCACGAGATCACAACAACCTCTCTTAAGGAAAATTTGCATCAGCAAACCTTAACGTCCGATCTACGCAAACTTGAAGAGACACCAGGCCTTGCCAATGCAGCTCCTTTTTCGTCCCCCACATCCCCAAGGGATCAAACCGAGAAAGGACTGCTTGATCTCTTTGCACATTTCGGCAAGAATAAACACTTGAAGGAAGATATCTCAAAGGCGGAGGCTTGCTTTGCACAGAATATGCATGAGAGTGCCTGGCAGCGTTTGCGGAAACTACGCGATATCTATCACAAGAAACCTTACGTCATGCAATGAGGGTATGTTATGAATGATTCTGTTTCCCCCACACTTTCTGAATCAGAGGCCGAGGGCTCGGGGGTTTTAGAGGCCATCACAGCCCTTGCCAAAAAGAAAGGCGCCGTCACCCACGAGGATATTGCTTCCTTGCTTTCAGAAGCGCAACTGAAAACAGACCCTATTGAATCTATTCTGGCTTACCTTTCTGAAAAAGGCATTGACGTTGTCGACGATGATGAGTTGGAAGAAAAAAATAACCTTGAGGGGCTGATTGCTTCCGACACCCGAGAAGAAACCCCTGAGGAAGACCGCAATCTTCCACGCACAGATGATCCTGTGCGTCTTTACCTACGGGAAATGGGCAACATCTGCCTTCTCTCTCGGGAAGAAGAAATCGAAATTGCCAAGCGCATTGAAAATGGTCAAGAACGCGTGTTGGGTGCCATTTGCCGCAGCCCTCTGGCTTCTGACCTCTTCACCATGTGGCGCACACACATCAAAGAAGAAGAAATGTCGCTGCGTGAGCTGATTGACCTGGAGGGTATGAACACCCAGGAACAACGGGAAGAGCGAGAGCAAAATCCATCCGAAGAGGAAATGGATAGCGATCTTGACGATGACGACAAGGAAGAAGACGAACCCGCAGAAACCCTCTCTCTTGACGAGTTGGAAGAAAAGTTTCGTGAAGATATTTTGAAAAAAATGGCCCTTGTGTGCAAGAAGCTCAAAAAACTGACCTCCCCCAAAGTGGACCCCAAGGAAAAAGATGAGCTCCAGCATGACCTGGTCATCTTGATTAAGGAGCTCAAGCTTTCCAACAAAAAAAACAATGTGCTGACACAACAGTTTGACGGCATTTACCACAACCTTGTCTCACTGGATAGGCAGGCCCTTCAATTGGCCTTAAGCCACGGTGTTGAGCGGGAAGCCTTTTTGGCTCACTATTTAACCCACGGATTAGACAATCTTCCCAAAGATCCCGCCTGGAAAAAAGTGGCAGCTGACCCCAAAATGAAAACCCTACTTGCTGAGTTTTCAGAGGTTACGAAAAAAGTGCAAACCTCTCTCCAGGATTTTCGCGATATTATCTCCACCATGCACAAGGGCAAGAAAGAAACAGATGAAGCCAAGAAAGAAATGGTGGAAGCTAATTTGCGACTTGTGATTTCCATTGCCAAAAAATACACAAACCGCGGCCTTCAGTTCCTTGACCTGATCCAAGAGGGCAACATTGGCCTCATGAAAGCCGTGGATAAGTTTGAATACCAACGCGGCTACAAATTTTCCACCTATGCCACGTGGTGGATTCGCCAGGCTATTACGCGATCCATCGCCGACCAGGCGCGTACGATTCGGATTCCTGTGCATATGATTGAAACCATTAATCGTCTTGTGCGCATGTCCCGCCAGATTCTGCATGAAACAGGCCGTGAACCCATGCCTGAAGAGCTTTCCGAAAAACTGGATTTGCCGCTTGAAAAGGTGAAAAAGGTACTCAAAATCGCCAAGGAGCCTATCAGCCTTGAAACGCCTGTGGGCGATGAAGATGACAGCTCGCTAGGTGACTTTATTGAGGACAAGAGCTTGCTCTCTCCCATTGATTCAGCCGTGCAAAGCAACCTCAAAGATACCACAACCCGCATTCTTTCCACCCTCACAGCACGTGAAGAGCGCGTCATCCGCATGCGTTTTGGCATTGGCACCAACGAACATACCCTTGAGGAAGTGGGGCGCAGTTTTAACGTAACGCGTGAACGGGTGCGCCAAATTGAAGCCAAGGCGCTGCGCAAACTTCAGCACCCCAGTCGTTCAAGAAAATTTCGCAGCTTTCTTGACACATAACAGCCTGTGGCCGCACGATGCGTGACTTATTCAGCAAAGAGATAGTCGCATTGTGAGTGAAGTCGGTGCGCACATGATGTGCTCTTGTTTCTCTACCTCCTTTTCCCTATCCAATAAAGCATTGCGCACATTGTAGGCAAGGACGTAGGCCGCACTTTATTTGCCCTTCCTCTTTTTTTGACTCACCCTCCACTTGCTCATGGCCTTCTGCACACCCCACGGGGTTTATCGCCTCCGCCTCTCTTACCATGCCCCCGATGTCAAACATATGACGTCAGACATATAGCAAAAGGTGCAAACTTTTTATACCCCTTGCCCTCGCGGCATCCATGCTTATTTTTATATATTTTATACAAAAAAATAATAAAATTATTGTATTTTTTATATAAAAAATATAAATAAATGAGTAGAGAAAATTCAGGAGAAGAGGCGATGATCCGTATTACTTTCTTAGGCTTATGTTTTCTTGTCAAGGGGCTCACAGCCCTGCCTTCCCCACATGAGGTCCCCAAAATATGCGAGGATCAGGCAACCTTTGAAGAGACGAGCCATACACCTTCCTCTTATCCCCCCCTACACAGTTCCAAAGGCACACTTTCTGATCACGCTGACTATGCGTGTGAGGACAAGCTTGAGCGTTCTTTGGTGCCAACAAAGCATCACCAAGGTTTTTCATGGTTATCACTGATGAAGAAGGCTCTGATCATGCCTTTAGACGGTCTGCACTCTGTAGCCACGTGTGTGGCGTCTCCAACCAAACTTTTATCTTTGTTTATGTTTAGTTCCTTGTTGTCATATGGACTCGGCAACACACCTTCCAATGCTGAGAGCCCAGGTCCCCAATTTCTTACGTTCCGTTATGAAAAAAAGGTGTCCATTTCCTGTGATGACATTGATGACAAGCCATGGTGTGACTATAACATTGGGTTTTCACGTGCTGACGATGTTGATGTCCTTTTACGCACACTCACAAACCGTGATATTGAGCAATCCATGAATCTTTGCAAAAGCTACGGCTGTCAACACATGGAGCTTGATACCTATAAAGGTGGGCCTTCCATCCTGCACTGCAGTTGTTGTGACTCTCATCACGATGTGCTGTCTGTGCTTTTGCCTGAAACCTCTCCTTCCCAAACACTCCCCCTCCTCTAAAGGTCATACAATGCTTCGTTATCACACACTTTTTATATCTTTATTGGTTTTTCTCACCCTAGGATTCTTCATAACGCCCCACGTGCGCGCCACACGTGATGATCATAACCTTGTGCACAAGCAGGTTGAACATGTGCAAAAAACATCTACCCATGTTTCTTCCCTTGCGTCTTTCTTAACGTCTCCGTTAGACATCGCTCACCATATGGCTATATCCCTGATTAAATCCCCTGGTAACATTCTTTGTATGACCGGGATGCTCTTAAGCACATATATCGCAGGCACCCTGGCTGAAGATCCCAACCCAGAGCCAAATATGCACATTGGACATGGACGCATCATCCCTCATCAAAACGCCTTAGCAGAACGTGATGCATATACCTTCCAACGATTTGGAAATCACGCTGTGGTTCAAACAGATTGTTTGCGGCTAACTGATCCAATCACTGCATGCCATCAAACCATCTGGGATGGTGAGGGGGAGAATGAGAATGTTCAATTTGATGGACCATTAATCACAGAGCACAGAGCCGTTCAAGAAGCCCTGTCTGTGTGTCATCTTCGTGACTATGAAAGCTTAACCCTTTTACAATTTTCCCCTGACGATGCAAATGACGCCTTGCTTTTCTGCCACGACGTTCAAGGAAATAGAGAACCTATGGTCACATCTTATGAAAAGGAGGAGCTCTAAGCGCACACCCCCTTCATCAACGGAAGATGTGAGAAGGCAACGTGCAGAGCCAAAGCGGGGACATCTCAAATGAAGTATTTAATCGCTTTTTTACCCGACTTTTTATCTTGTGACACTGTTTTCTGTTCATCTTCTTGCGAGGCGGAGGAGAGAGAAGAAGTCTGCTTTTCTATGTCTTCTTTTTCAACATAGCCCATGGTGTCTTTGTTTTTCTCATGCTCATGTTGAGGCACATCCGGATAAAACAAAAGGCTGATGCGTCGTTGCTCTTCTTTTGTGATGTCAGGATCGGGCATTTTTTGTGACGCCTTGCCCACCACTGATCGGATGGTAAGCTCAGGCACCCTTTGCTCTAAAAAACGACGAGTGGTATTGGCGCGATCTGAAGAAAGCTCCCAGTTTGTATAGGAACGATCATGGTAAGGCCGGCTATCTGTGTGACCCACGATGGTGGTTTTTCCTGAAAACCGTGCCAATGTTTCGGCCACAGATTGCACCACGCGCCGAGCCCGAGGAAGCAGATGTTGACTGCCAATGGCAAACATTGAATCTGGATGTGTGTCTAAAAAATCAATACGTATATATTTTTTCTCACGGGTAATGCGCACCTGCTTTCCCAGCTCACCTTCCTTAGATAACCCTTCTGAAATGGCGTGAGCCATGTGCTGCATGGCTTTTTCCTGTTCTTTTTGAAGTACTAAGGGAAGCCCGCCCGCTTTGTCGCTGCTCACGTCGTCTTCAGGCACATAACGACCCAACACCTCAGATTCATTTTTTTCCACAGCGCCCATAGGCGGAACGACAGTGAATTCTGCTGCCATTTCAGAAAGAGGACCATCCACCGTGATGGTTGACCCGCCCAAAATACCGCCAATGCCCACATCACTTTCATCAACACCTGAAGCATTAAAAAAGCGTGAGACATCAGGCTTGGTGTCTGTTTTTAAAATCGTTGTCAACCACATCACCAAGAAAAAACACATAAGCGCTGTCATAAAGTCAGCAAGCGCAATTTTCCACGCCGTGCTGTGAGCGTCGTGATCCCCCTTTTTGATCTTCTTGACAATAATGGGTTGCTGATTTTTCGATGAAGGTGCCATGAAAAATTAAACCGAAACGCCGTCCACAGCTTGCTCAACCTCATAAAAGGTCGGTCTGTTTTCGTGATAAATGGTTTTACGCGCAAACTCTACAGACACCGAGGGGGGATATCCATGCATGTGGGCCAATATGCCTGACTTGATGGCTTCAAAATACTTCAAGTCTGTTTGACCAATAGCCTTGATGCCCGCCCCAATGGGACCCACAAAACCATAAGATAGCAAAATACCCGCAAACGTACCCACAAGAGCCGTCGCAATCAGATTACCAATAATTTCGGGCGGCTGAGAAATAGCGCCCATCGTGTGAATCACCCCCAACACAGCTGCCACAATCCCTAAGGCCGGCAAGCCATCTGCAATGTTTTGAAACACGCCAGGAATATGCATCGTCTGTTCGTGAAGGGTTTCAAGCTCTTCATCAAGCACAGCTTCCACTTCTGTGGGGCTTTCTGTCCCCATGGTGAGCATACGCAAATAATCACACAAAAAGGTGAGAGCATGGTCATCCTTAACAAATTCTGAAAATCCACTAAAAATAGGGCTGTCTTTAGGGTTTTCAATGTGCTTTTCAATTTCGAGAATGCCTTTGGTGCGAATGGTTTTAAACACAGTGAAAAGCACGGTTAACAGCTCCGTATAAGAAGCCTTGCTATACTTAGGCCCCTTGAAAAGTCGGCCGAGGGCGCCAGGAATTTCTTTCAAGTTGCCCATCGTACACGATGTCACTAACGCGCCGGCAGCTGAGCCGAAGATAATCAAAAGCTCGGCAGGCTGCCAAAGCCCATGAATGTGTCCTCCAGAAATGGCATACCCCCCCAGCACACAGCCGGCGACAATCAAAATGCCAATCATCCAAAGCATAAGGATCTAAGACAGTAAAACGAGTCACGCATAAGGGAGCAAAAAATGTGCCAATCACCCCACCCTATCTATCAAAAAATTCAGACCTATCCACGCCAATCTTCCCCGCCATAACGCTTCTCTCTTTGTGATGGAGACGTAAAGAAAACCCCCTGCACCAAACAGGCCGTTGTGTTTTGCGAAAGTTTTGTAATAATAGAACATCTGGCTTTATCACAAGGGCATGTGTTTTGAGCAAATCCTCGCCTTCTTTACACGATCTAGAGACGCTCACGCTCAAGGTTTCCGAGCTTCTTGAGAAAAAGAAGCATCGCAGCATTTTGCCCCTGATCAAAAACCTTCACCCCAGCGATGTAGCGAAGATTATTCAATATCTTCCCCCCCATGAACGCCATCTTTTTGTGCAAAAATTTTGGACGCACATGGAAGGCGGTGAAGTCCTGACCTATCTTGATGATAATGTGCGGGAGCACTTAACAGACATGCTGGGCCACAAAGAGCTGGCCAGCGCCGTCAAAGATCTGGAAAGTGATGATGCCTTTTCTGTGCTTGAGGACTTGTCTGACAACCAAAAAAGGGCGGTGCTCGCCTCTATCAGTCCCCTTGAGCGACAACGCTTTGAAGCACTCCAACATTTTCCCAAAGATTCAGCCGCGCGCTTGATGCAGCAAGAAATGATTGCGGTCTCGCCTGAGTGGACTGTGAAGGAAGTGTTGCAGTATATCGCCTCTAACAAAACATTACCGCGCACTTTTTATGATATTCATCTGGTGAAAGACGATTGGACGTTGGTGGGGTGCGTGTCTCTGGCCGATGTAATGCGTGCCAATGTCAACAAAAAAATAGCGGATCTGATCGGTGGCGATCTTTATACCATTTCGGCCCTTGAAGATCAGGAACAGATTGCGCTTCACTTTAAAAACTATTCCCTCATTTCAGCGCCCGTAGTAAATGACAAAGGCATTTTGATGGGCGTTATCACAGCTGATGACGTATTGACCGTTGTGGATCGCGAAGCTGAGGAAGACATCATGCACCTTGGCGGCATTGGCGCTTCCGACTTTTATGCGCCGATTATTCCCACAACCCTTGCCCGCTTTCAGTGGTTGCTTATCACCTTTTTTAACACGCTTCTTGCTTCGGCCGTAATTTCTCAATTTCAGATGGTGTTGGAAAAAAAGGTGGCCTTGGCTGTGTTGATGCCCATTGTGGCAGCCATGGGGGGCAATGCCGGCATGCAAGTGGTGACGGTGGTGGTGCGCGCGCTTGCAACCCATGAACTGAGTGTCTTTAACATGAGCCGCACCTTGGCCAAATCTTTTGTGGTGTCTTTTTTGAATGGCATCATCTTTGCGCTGTTCCTCTCGCTGGTGGCCGTGGTGTGGTTTGCAGATATATCGCTGGGCATTGTGTTAGGAGCGGCGATGCTGCTGAATATGCTGTGGGCAGGCGTTGCAGGCACGCTTCTCCCTGTGATGACTCACCGTATGGGCCTTGACCCGGCGTTAAGTGCAGGCCCCATCTTAACCACGACAACAGATGTTTTAGGATTTTCTATATTTCTGGGTCTGGCGCGCCACTTTCTTTTTTAATGGCTGTTTGTTTTCTGTATTGAGCCTACCCGGTTCCCCCCTCTTCTATCGTTATTCTTGGGGCTCATTTGTAAAAAAGGGGGGTTTGTGTTAACCTATCGTTAGAATTATGTGCCAAGACCCTTTTTATGATCATTAAACAGTTGCCTTTCCAGCTTTTGGTAACCATTGTTTTTACAGCTCTTTTTGGTCCCCTGCTGCCACAAAGCCTGCTTAATGTCCTCTATACGACAGGCATGATCTTTAAAGATATCCTCATGGCTTTTATCCCCCTCGTGGTGTGGGGGTACCTGATGTCGTCCATGGTGTCTTTTGATAAAAAGAGCCTCGTTTTTGCGCTGAATCTTGTGGTCCTCACCGTCATCTCAAGCCTTATGACAGCCTTGGTTGCTTATGGCTTTTCCATCTCGTGCCTCCCCTTTTTAGGTCTTGATATTCTTATCAAGCAACCCGAAGCCATCGCCCCTTCAGGCTCTATTCAGGCGCTCTGGACATTGCCATTCGCCTCACCACTCACTCCCAGCGTGGCCATTGTCTTGGCCTTGGTGCTTGGGTGCCTCTCAGTGTTTGGTGACTTTCCTCGTCTTAAGAGCTTTGCTTTTGGGCTGAGAGATCACGCTACACGCATTTTGAAAACCTATTTTATCCCTCTGCTTCCGCTGTATGTGATGTCGGTGTTGCTCAAAATTCAATCAGAAGGCTCGCTTGAATTCTTATTTAAAGAATATGGCAAGATCTTTACGGCTCTTTATGCCGTGCTGTTCTTTATGTTGGGGATGATGACCTTTATGGTGGGTGGCAAAACATGGAAAGGCTTGAAAAACACCATCGCTCTTTTCTTAAAGCCCGCTATGACCGCGCTTACCACGATGTCAGGGGTGGCAGCGATGCCTTTCATGGTGGATAGCATTGCGAAAAAAACGAAAAATAGCCGCTATGCAGAGTTTAGCATTCCTTTGATGACCAACATCCACACCTTAGGTGACGGGTTTGTGATTACCGCCACCGCCATTGCTATTCTTTACATGACAGGCAGCCCGATGCCCACCCTGGCTCAAGGGTTGGTATTTGTGGGATGTTATGGCCTGGCCAGGTTTTTCAATGCCTGTGTCCCGGGCGGCGGCATTCTTGTCATGGCCCCTTTTGTCGAAAAATACCTGGGCCTTGGTCCAGAATGGGTAGGTCTGCTCACGACACTTTATGTGCTTCAAGACCCTCTGATCACGTTTATTAACACATTAGGCAACGGGCTGCTCAGTTTGTTTGTCTACCCCTTGTTTGAAAAACGCCTCACCGGCACAGAGGAAGAGAAGCGTAGCCTGGCCTGAGGGACGCTACCACGCCAACACGTTCATCACATAGGTGGGTTGGAAGGAAAAGTCCCGTAAAAATGAGGCCACGTAAGGTGATGACGTTTGCGGAAAGTGCTCTTGATGGACGCCTGTTGTCAAAATCAACACACTGGAAAGCCCCGCTGATGTCGCACCTTCGATGTCTGTCCACATGGAGTCGCCCACAGCCACCACCTTGTCTTTAGGCGCGTCTAACATCTCAAGCGCCATCTCATAAAAGGCTTTATAGGGCTTACCATACCACAACACGCGCCCGCCCATGGTCTCATACATGCGCCCCAACGTGCCGGCACACAAGGCTTTCTCTCCTTCAAGCATGACATATGGATCAGGGTTGGCGCACACAACAGGCCGCGCTAACTGAAGCGCTTGCGCAAAAAATGTCTCATAATCTTGCGGGTAAGACCAGGCTTTATCAGGCCCGGTCAGCAGAATAAAATCAGCCTCCTGTAAAGAAGACACACACACATACCCTTCTTTATCAAGAAGCCGCGCGTGCACACCGAGATGATAAAAACGCGTGCCTAGCGGGAAAGAATCATCACTCTCTAACGATGACTTCACATGGATGCCCGAAGATAACACGGATTGATAAAGGGAAGGATCAATCCCTATCTTCGCTAACGAGGAGGCAATATCTGGCACCAAACGCGGTGCATTAGAAAAAAGCGTCACGTGTTTTTTGTGTTGCTGAAGCGCCTTCAAGCAGCGAAGCGCATCAGGAAACACAGGGCCGCCATTGTGCAACACACCATAAATATCCAGCAAGACGTGGGTGAAATGACGATCAAGGTCATGAAGACCTGAGAGAGATCGGGGACCATTGTCCCTATTCTGTGCCATATACGCTCAATCCTTGCTTCCCAACGATGTCAGGGCACCACGGGGGTACACACTTAGGTTCCAATATTTAGCCTAAAAAGACATTAATGAGCAGGCAGCTCCGTTGGTGCCTCTTTGGGCTGTTTCCATATTCTCACACGCCCTGGCTCCCCGGGCCGGACTCGAACCAGCGACATGGTGGTTAACAGCCACCCGCTCTACCAACTGAGCTACCGGGGATCATGGTCTGTTATAGCAGATATCCCCCAAATCACTCAAGCATAAAGGCGGCTTTTTATCACACCCTGCACGGATCATAAGAAAATATTTCTCGCCTTTATGCCCATTGTGCCGATATCTTTGATTCCCCTTACCCCTCTCTTGAGCCATCAGCGGGAGGATGACGCCTTGAGCTGCTGGTAAAGACGATATGTGTTGTCGTGACAGGTGTGGATATTAAAGTGGTTCACCATGTGTGCCCGAGCTTTTTGACCCATGGCGACTCGTTTTTGGGGGGATAAGGCCAAGGCCTTGACCAGAACTTGTGCAAAAGCTTGGCGGCACGCCTCTTCAGACGTTCCTTTTTTCACCAAAAAACCAGACTTCCCGTCTTGAACCAGCTCGCACAGGGCCCCATCCGCAAACCCCACCACGGGCACACCCATGGCGCTGGCCTCTGCGGCCACAAGACCAAACCCCTCAGGTTTGCGTGTAGGCACAAGCACCCAAGATGCCCCGCGATAAAGAGGTTTCATATCCTCCACATAGGGCAATAGTGATACATGATCGTCCAGGCCATAGGCTTGTATATGTTTGCGCAAAGACCGTGTATAGGGCGTGTCTTTTTGAAGGCCCACACATACAAGCTTGAGAGAAGGGTATTCTTTCACAAGATCCTTCAAAATCGATAACACAAGGTGCTGTCCCTTGATGGGGGAAAAGCGACCGGGCAACAGCAACACGGTGTCTTTGAGACCCCACATTAACAACGCGCGCGCCTTGGCCATGGAAAGCGAGGATGGCGCATCGTCTACATTCACTCCACGCTCAATCACAGAGATGGCCTCGCTGCCCACACCATAGGTTTTGCCCATGTGCTCATAAATAAACGCTGAAATAGCAATGGTGTGCGTGGCACGAAGCATAACGCGGTTATAATACTTTTTGAACAGACCAGAGACGCCATAGGCCCCATGAAACGTGCTTACCCACGGAATGTTCAGATGCCCCGCCGCCCACAGGCACGACCACGCCGGCGCCCGTGAGTGCACATGCATAATATCCACGCCTTGGCTCTGACACAAGGCGACCAAACGACCCGCATTGGCCCAAAGATGCCACGGCGCTTTTCGCTGCAACGGCAATGTATGGTGCTCAATTTTTTGGGCGGCCAAAGCATCCACAAGGCGCCCCCCTGAAGATGCCACTTCAGGCACGATATCACGTTGTTTTTTCAGAAACGTCACAAGACGCAGGGTGTCTTCTTCAGCGCCGCCGCCATCAAAGGCCGGCAAAACGTGCAAAACCTTCATGCCTGCCCTTTTCTGCACCTCTATCATCACATCCTGGAGCGGGTGATGGGGATCGAACCCACGTAACCAGCTTGGAAGGCTGGGGCTCTACCATTGAGCTACACCCGCAAAACGCACCCTTCTCACCCTAGCACACCTCAAGGCGCCAGGGCCAGGGGAAATCACGCGCCGTTGGTGTGCCCGTTCCACCTATCATGCCCTCCGATCATAAATGGCTGGTTGCGCACCTTCACAATCTTGACAATGTGTCATGGGAGGCTAAAGATGGATTGAGCCTTGGGGGAGAGGTTTTTGATGTCTTGGATGAGGATGGTCATGATGGGGGCAAGCCTTGTGAGCATGGGGGCCGTTTGCGCGCAAGGTCAAGGTGGCCAAGATAGGTCTAAAGGGCCCAAACATGTGGCGCGTTTATCGTGTGTGAAGCCTGCCTGCCCAGAAGGGGAAAAGCCCGGTGTGTGTTTAAAGCAGCGTTGTTATCCGCCCGCCGAAGAAGAAACCAAAGAGAATCAAGACGTTCAAGAAATTATGGGTGACGATTGGCAGAAGGTGCGTGATGCCCTGCGGGCGGTGTGGGAGGTGATCTTATACAGCGTGCACACAAACGATCGAGGGGCCTTTGCCGATCTGCTTACCTA
>CBFICL010000008.1:0-39667 GCA_965661165.1 uncultured Holosporaceae bacterium
GTATGCTTGCCATAACCATTCTTGGGCTTTCCAAAGATTGGGCCCTGACCCAGCAAGCGCGTTGACAGGATGTTTTTTTTCACATAGCCTGGGGGTAAGATATAGAAAGTGTTTTTCAAGCTGTGGCCAATCATCTTTCAGCAATTAAAGCCCACCGGACAAGTGAGCGGCGCGCGCGCATCAATGGCATGCGGCGTTCGCGTATGCGCACGTTAACGAAAACGTTTTTGGGGCTTGTTGAGGCCTCAGACAAAACAGAGGCGTCGACCTTTTTTCGTGATGTTCAAGCCAACATCATGCGGAATGTGTCAAAAGGCCTTTTGCATAAAAAAACAGCCATGCGGCGGATTTCTCGGTTAGCCTTAAAACTCAAATAGAGGTCTTGTTTTTTGTAAACATGGGGTAGCGCGTTTGTGTGGAATTCTGTTTGCGCCTGTTTGAAAAAAGACTTGGGTGACGAAACCTATAATAACTGGATTTCTCTTCTTTCGTTGCGTGAACAGACGGAAACCCGTGCTGTTTTGGTAGCCCCCACAGATTTTGCGCGGGATTGGATCGAGACCCATTTTCGCGATGTATTGATGTCGGCTTTTCGCGCCGTTTCTCCCACCATTCATACGCTGGAACTCCACGTGGCGACGGATGGGGCTTCTGAGCCGGCGATTCGCGATGAAGCTTCCCCTTCTAAAACCGCGTCACATCTGGATGGGCAGTTAACGTTCAATCAGTTTGTGGTGGGTAAACCTAATGAGTTTGCCTATGCCGCGGCGCGGCGTGTGGCGGAATCGTGTGATGTTACCTTTAATCCATTGTTTTTGCATGGCCCTGTGGGGGTGGGAAAAACCCACCTCATGCATGCGGTGGCTAACTATATGCGTGAACACCAGCCCAAGCGTACGTTCTTATATCTGTCCGCTGAAAAGTTTATGTATCATTTTATCAAGGCCTTAAGGTCTAAAGACACGATGTCTTTTAAGGATCGGTTTCGTTCTGTGGATGTGTTGATGATTGATGATGTGCAATTTATCTCAGGCAAAGAATCGACCCAGGAAGAATTTTTTCACACCTTCAATGCTCTGATTGACCAAAAAAAGCAGGTGATTCTTTCCGCCGATAAATCTCCGTCAGATCTCTCAGGCATTGAAGAGCGAGTGCGGTCGCGCATGGCATGGGGGTTGGTGGCTGATATTCATCCTGCCACCTATGAACTGCGGCTGGGTATTTTGGAAGCCAAAGCCGAAAGCATGGGGCATTTGCCGAAAGAGGTGTTGGAATTTTTGGCCCAAAAAATTACCTCGAACATTCGCGAGCTTGAGGGGGCTCTCACCCGGGTGATGGCGCATGCCACGCTGGTGGGGCGAAAAATGACCATTGAGTTGGCGCAAGATGTGCTCAAAGATCTTTTGCGGGCCTGCGATCGGGTGGTTACGGTGGAAGATATTCAAAAGCGTGTGGCGGCCTATTACAACCTGCGTTTTTCTGATTTATCGTCAAGCAAGCGCTCTAAAAATATTGCGTGGGCGCGGCAGGTGGCGATGTTTTTAGCCAAAGATCTCACCACAAAATCATTACAAGATATTGGCCACAGCTTTGGGGGGCGTGATCATACCACGGTTCTTTATGGTGTGCGCAAGGTCGCAGACACCTTAACTTCAGATTCAAAAATCTACGAAGATATTGATCTTTTGCGGCGTATGCTTCATCCTTGAGATGTTTTTCGTGCAAAGATTTTGGCAATGCATATTCATCTCGATCGTGCACCTCTTTTGAAAGCGCTTCAATACCAGCAGGGTATTGTTGATCGCAAGGTTGCGATTCCCATTTTGTCGCACTTGTTGCTTAAAACCACAGATGATGGCCATGTGGAGGTGGTGGGAACCGACCTTGAGCTCACACTTGTGCAAAAAATACCCGTCATTGATGTGAAAGAGCCAGGGTCCATCACCGTGTCTGCCCATTTGTTTTATGACATTGTGCGCAAATATCCAGAAGATGCGCCCATTGTGCTGACACTGGATAAAGAAACCAATTTGCTGTCTTTGATGTGCGGGATGTCTGAATTTCATGTGCCCACGTTGCCAGAAGAGGGCTATCCTTCGCTGGATGATCATCAGGCCGCGCACACGTTTTCGCTGTCAGGGAAAGAGATCAAGCGGTTGATTGACCAAACGCGTTTTGCAATGTCAGGGGAAGAGTCTCGCTTTTTTCTCAATGGTATTTATCTTCATGCAGAAGATAACTATTTGAAGGCTGTGGCCACTGATGCCCATCGTCTGGCGTTGAGTTGGGTGCCCTTGCCATCGGGGGCGGATGGGCTTAAGGGTGCGATTTTGTCTCGCAAGACCGTGGCTGAGCTGCGCAAAATTGTAGATAGCGATGACTTGGTGGTGAGTGCTGAGTTTTCCCAAACCCGTGTGGCTTTTTCTTATGACAACACCAAATTTTTTGCCCGCTTTGTTAACGGCACTTTCCCGCAGTATGATAAAGCCATTCCTCAGGCCAACCCATCCACGCTCAAGATAGACACGCGCCTATTTAGAGAAGCGGTGGACCGCGTATCGGTGATTTCTTCGGGTGATAAAATACGCGGCGTACGTCTTCACGTAGAAAAAGGCGTTATGTCTCTTTCGTCTAAGGGCGCGGATAGTGGCTCTGCGGAGGAAGAAGTCTCTGTGGACTATGAAGGCACACCCTTTTCCATCAGCTTTAATGCGCGTTATGTGTTGGATGCTGTGCACCAGATTAAGGGTGATGTGTTCTTTTTTCATTTCAAAGATGCGCAAACGCCTGTTGTGTTAAAAGATGTGGCTGACGATAAAGTCTTGTATGTATTGATGCCTGTGCGTGCCAGCACATAAAGGGGATGTATGCTCTTTCCCACGATCGATCCGGTTGCGTTCACCGTTTTAGGGTGGCCGGTGTATTGGTATGGCATGATGTACTTGGTGGGCATATGGCTTGGCTGGTGTTGGGCGCGGCGAAGTTGTGTACGGTTTCCGGGCCTTTTGCGTCAAGACATTGATGATTTTGTGCCGTGGCTGGTGATTGGTGTGATCGTGGGCGGTCGTCTTGGCTATGTTTTATTTTATGATATTGCCTATTTTTGGGCGCACCCCGTCGACGTGTTCAAAACCTGGCAGGGGGGTATGTCTTTTCATGGAGGCGTTGTGGGTGTTGTTCTTGCGTGCGTGATCTACACAACCCGGCGTCGCATTCCCTTGTCTTCTTTTATGGACAACCTGGCGCTGTGTGTGCCTGTGGGCATTTTTTTTGGTAGGCTTGGAAATCTGATCAACCAAGAGGTGTATGGGCGTATCACCGAGGTGTCGTGGGCCATTGTTTTTCCTGCTGTTGATTTTTTTCCGCGCCATCCCAGTCAAATCTATGAAGCGCTCTTGGAGGGCGTTTTTTTGTTTGTGCTGCTCAATACAGCCGTGTGGTCGTGGGCGCGCAAGCCGTGGGCACTTTCGGGCCTTTTTCTTGTGGGTTATGGCACCGCGCGGTGGGTGTGTGAGCTTTACCGGGTGCCTGACGATGTCTTTGTGCTGGGCTCGTTTGTGGTGACCCAGGGGCAGCTGTTGTCTTTGCCCATGATTGCGGGGGGCATTTTTCTCTTATGGCGGTGTCTGCGGAAAGCTTAACTCCTCCTTTGACAGATGTATTGAAGGGTATCATCAAAGAACGTGGCCCCTTATCGGTTCACGATTTTCATCAGCTTTGTCTGCATCATCCTCGTTATGGTTATTACCGGATGGGCCGCGTATTGGGTCGTGAGGGTGATTTTTTAACAGCGCCTGAGCTATCGCCTCTTTTTGGTGAGATGGTGGGTGTGTGGCTTGTGGATGCATGGCAAAAACAAGGATCACCACCTTTGGTGCAACTCTTAGAAATGGGGCCAGGCCGCGGTCTGTTGATGCATGATGTGTTAAAGACAGCCAAGATGCGTCCAGCTTTTCTTAATGGGGCTCACATTCGTCTTGTGGAGGTGCACGAAGGGTTGCGGCGTGCGCAAGAGAAGACACTCGCTCCCTTGCGGCCCAAGGTGCGTGAGATATCGTGGCATGCCGACCTTGGCGACATTATTTGGCCTGAACAGCCGCTTTTTTGCCTCGCCAATGAATTTTTTGATGTTTTGCCAGCCCACCAATACGTGCGGCAGGGCTCCTGTTGGCGAGAGCGGTGTGTAGAAGTGAGGGGCCAAAACGATTTTTGTTTTGTGACGCAAGAGCAAGACCTCTCTCTCCCTCACATAAAAGATTACAATCTTTATCAACGGGGCATGATCGCGGAAATTTCCCCCCAAAGCCAATCCCTGTTGGCAGCCGTGGCCAAGCATATAAAGCGCTATGGAGGCGCCATATTTATCTGTGATTATGGTTATGAAAAGCCTGAGACAAGCCACCCAGGGTTTTCAGGGGATTCGTGGCAAGCCCTTTATCAAGGAAACATCAGTGACCCTTTGCAGCACCCTGGCCTTGCCGATCTTTCCTTTCACGTTCATTTTGGCGTTCTTGAAGAACAGGCGCGCACCGCAGGCCTCTCTACATCCTTCATGACGCAGCGAGATTTTTTGCATCGCATGGGGCTGAGCGAGCGTTTGGCAATGCTTGAAAAAAACGCATCTGAGGATGTCAAAGGACGTTTGGTCGCGCAAGCTGCGCGTTTATCGCATCCGTTGCAAATGGGTTCGTTGTTCAAAGTGTTACTGGCCTCTGCCCCTTTTGATCCCCAAGGGTCAGCCTTATGAGCGCATCCTTTCTTAAAGACCTTATGGCGCCGCATCGCCCTGTGCTGCGTGCCCTTAATGTGGAAGGGGGAGAGGCGCGTTTTGTGGGATCGTTTGTGCGCGATGGTCTGTTGGGCCACGTTTCTCATGACATTGATATTGCCACAACCCACACCCCTGAAGGTGTGTGCCGCCTTTTGGAGCCACGGGCGCGTATCTATAAAACCGGCATCAAACACGGGACAATCACCGCTCTGTGGGATGAGCATACGTATGAAATCACAACCCTGCGCCGGGATGTGCACACAGATGGCCGTCATGCAGATGTGGCGTTTACCCAGCAGTGGGAAGAAGACGCCGCGCGTCGCGATTTCACCTTCAATGCCCTTTACCTGGATGATGAGGGGCGTCTTTATGATTATTATGGCGGGCAAGAGGATCTAGCCCATAAGGTGGTACGGTTTATTGGTGTGCCGGAAAGGCGCATTCGAGAAGACTATTTGCGTATTTTGCGGTTCTTTCGTTTTGCTTCGCGCTATGGCTCTGCTCAGTTTGATGAAGGGGGGGTGAGTGCTTGTTTAGAACTCAAGCAAGGGCTTACGCGCCTTTCCCAAGAGCGCATCAGGGGGGAGATGGAAAAAATCTTTGCAGGTTCTTTGTTGGCTCATATTGTGCCTCTTTTTCATCTCCACGGCTTTTTCCCACTCTTGGGGCGTCATGAGGTGGAAAGCATCGATGTGTGGCAAAACCTGTTTTCTCTCACGCACAAGGCCGGACGACAGGCGCCGTTTGAGGTGCAGATGCGTAGTTTGTATGGCAACAGTAGGCCCTCTTTCCTATTAACCCGCGCTGAACACGTGATGTATAAAGCGCTTGGTTTTGCGGTGCCACCCTGGGCTCAAGAGAAATCATGGCATGCTTTGTGGCCCATTTTGTTGTGTGACATGCCCGTGGATCAAGCATGGGGCGTTGTGTGGCTGGCGCTGGCTGAGAAAATCTCTGTGGGCAAGGTCACCGTTGATGAAGCATCTCACATCTTAAACGCCATTGACGCATTGAGCAAAACTCCACCTGTGTTTCCGCTGACAGGTCATGACCTTATTAGCCTGGGAGTTGCACCGGGGCCTACCTTGGGTCGCGTCTTTCAAAAAACCCGTGATTTTTGGAAAAAAAATGATTGCCAGCCATCACGAGACGCGCTTTTAGCATGGCTCCAAAATGAGGGGCTGACGCCGCCAGCGCATACATGACCCTAGGCCTGTCGTTTTTCTTGCGTGGTGTCAAGGGAAGGGGCCGGCCATGAAGCCATAGGCGGTAGCGACATTAAAATGGCTTCAATAAAGCCATCTGTCTTCAGACCAAAGGTGGTGCCGCGGTCATACACAAGATTAAACTCCACATAGCGCCCTCTTTTAATCAATTGTGCCTCCCGCTCTTTGTCGCCCCACGGCGTGTGCCAATGTTTTTTGACAATGGGCGCGTAAATGGGCATAAACGCGCGACCTACCGCTTGTGTGAAAGCAAAGGTGTCGTTCAGGCCCTCAAGGTTGTCATAGAAAATACCACCCACGCCGCGCGGTTCCTGGCGATGCTTGATATAAAAATACTCGTCAGCCCAAGCTTTGAATCGAGGATAATAGGTTTTATCAAAACCATCACATACATCGCGAAGGGCTTTATGAAACTGCTGGGTATCCTCAGGGTCTACAATAGCTGGGGTCATATCAATGCCGCCGCCAAACCAGGCGCGTGTGGTTTGGATGTGACGCGTATTCATATGGATAATGGGGACATAAGGGGATCGAGGATGGATCACAATAGAAATGCCTGAAGCCCAAAAACGGGGGTCGTCTTCAGCGCCTGGCATATGAGCACGAAAGGCTTCCGAAAAGGTGCCGTGCACGGTGGACACGTTGACGCCAGCTTTTTCAAACACATGACCTGACAGAATGGCCATCGTGCCGCCACCACCGCCGGGCCTTTCCCATTTTTTTGTTTGAAAAACCTTCGGATCTTGGGGGTGATAAAGGCTTTCTAATGCCTCGAGTTCGCAGCAGATTTGCTGTTGAAGATGGCTAAACCATGAAGCCGTCACATCTCGGTGCATCACGTTCACAAGAGGGCCTCATTAGCGACTGTCTATCAGGTTGATTTTGATTGTTTTCTTAAAAAGCAGCAAGCCTGGCTTTAAAAAAAACAATAATCGCTTGAACATTGGCTTTAAGTGTTTTAGGCTTAAATCACATTTGTGTACGAGTCTTCCAGAGTTTTTATGCGGTTAGCAAGTTCTATTCGGTCATTGAAAAGCCGACATCGCGATTGTCGTGTGGTTCGTCGTCGTGGTCGTGTGTATGTTATCAATAAGACCAACCCGCGCTTTAAGGCGCGCCAGGGTTTTTCTTGAGTCGAGAGGTTTATGAATCAGATTTCTAGTTTCGCGGATCGTTTTTCTTTGGTTTTGTTGGCGTCGCGTCGCGTAAAAGAAATTGAGAGTGGTGCTATTTTGATGACACCACGGGGGAAAGATCGGGATACGATTGTGGCCTTGAGAGAGTTGGACCAAGATCTTGTGGATACTGACGAAATTCGTGATGCTCTTCTTGCAGACATAAGGTCATCATCGCCTTTGCCTGAAAGTTCAAAAAACCTTGATGAGGGTGAGCTTGCAGAAGTTGGCGTGGATGAAACTTTTTTAGCGTCTCTTCAGGAAGAAGTGCAAAAAAAAGACTGACGTGTATGTTAAGGACATAAATTAAGCGGATTCTTAGGTTCAGCCTCATGTGAGGCCATTGAGTTTTTTTCAAGTATTAGAAAGTGTGTGGCATGGCTGCTTCTATTGTGCGTCAGCAATTAAAGGAGAAATCACCTGCAGAGCTCTTGGCTCTTGCGGAGGATCTGTCTGTTGAAAATGCATCAACACTGCGCAAGCAGGACATGATGTTTGCGGTACTGAGGGCCTATGCATCGCAAGGGACCAACATCCATGCCGGGGGCGTGTTGTCTGTTTTGCAGGATGGCTTTGGTTTTTTACGTTCGGCAGATGCCAATTTTTTTCCAGGATCTGATGATATCTATGTTTCGCCTCAACAGGTCAAGCGCTTTGCCCTTAGAACAGGGGATGTGATTGAGGGGGAAATTGATGCGCCTCAAGATGGGGAGCGCTACTTTTCCTTGACCAAAATTAACACGGTCAATGGCTTGGCCCCTGAAGAGATTCATCATCGGCTTCACTTTGATAATTTAACGCCCCTGTATCCGGAGCGAAAAATTAATCTTGAGATTGAGGATCCAAAGTCCAAAGATTACACGCTGCGCTCTATTGATCTTGTGGTGCCGCTGGGTTTTGGCCAACGGGCCTTGATTGTGGCTCCGCCACGTACGGGTAAGACTGTGATGATGCAGAACATTGCCCATGCACTGACCGCCAATCATCCAGATGCCTATTTGATTGTATTGATGGTGGGTGAGCGGCCTGAAGAGGTGACCGATATGGCGCGGTCTGTGAAAGGCGAAGTCATTGGTTCCACCTTTGATGAGCCGGCGACCCGTCACGTGCAGGTGGCTGAAATGACCATTGAAAAGGCGAAAAGGTTGGTGGAGAGTGGCCGTGATGTGATTATTCTTCTCGATTCCATCACGCGGTTAGCCCGCGCTTATAACACGGTGGTTCCTTCTTCGGGTAAGGTGCTCACAGGGGGTGTCGATGCCAACGCCTTGCAGCGGCCTAAGCGGTTTTTTGGCGCAGCCCGCAATATTGAAAATGGGGGATCCCTCACCATTATTGGCACCACCCTTGTGGAAACGGGGTCAAAGATGGACGAAGTCATTTTTGAAGAATTTAAAGGCACGGGCAATGCTGAGATTGTGCTTGATAGAAAGCTTTCAGATAAACGCCTGTTTCCGGCTATCGATATTGCGAAATCGGGTACGCGTAAGGAAGAGCTGCTCGTGGGGAAACCAACCCTAGCGAAGATGTGGGTTCTGCGGCGCTTGTTGGCTCAAATGAATTCCACAGAAGCCATGGAGTTTATGGTGGATAAGTTGCGCGCCACAAAGAACAACGCCGATTTTTTTGAGACGATGAATTCCTTAAAGGTCTAATTTCTGATTGTGAGGATGACTGTATCGTTTCTTCACAGGTCCTGGAAGGGGGCCTACAGACCATGATGAGATGCGTTTCTCTCTTTTTTTGGAATAGCGGGGCTTAGGTTGTTGATCGGGCCTTTCTTTGGGTGTGGGTAAAAGTTTTTTGTGGCTTCTTTTTGATCCACCTAGCGTGTTTGGGGGATGATCTAAGCCCCCTCTGCCTAAGGAGCTCAAAGCATGCGTACTTTTACGATTTCTATGTGTAAGATGGAGGTGAGGAGGTGTTTTCCGGCCATCCTGTATAAGGCCTATTCATCCTCTGCTATTTTTTTAGCGCTTGCCGCTGCACTCAGCGTCATGGCCGCCACTGTGGTGACTTGGACGGCTCGGTTCATCTTTCCTTTCTTTTTTTTCTCCTTCTTTTCTTTTTTCTCCTTTTTCTTCCCTTTTTTCCCCGTTTCTGTTTTTTGATCCTGCACCTGTGTGTGGGATTTGTTTTCTTTGGGGGAAGGTTTTTCTTGTGTGGTGTGAGGTTGTTTTTCGGTCAAAAGCTCAGTCTTATTGTGGGATTCTTGCTTGCCCTGACACTCTTGGATGATAAGCATAGGTAGGCTGCATAGATATAGCCAGCAACAAAAACCTTGATACCTGGACATAACGTTTCTACTTTTCTTTTATAAAATGTATGTCAACAGTGTAAGGTTAATCACACCCATGTTAAAAGCATCTTGATGGAAGTGCGGTTATTCAGCCAATTCCTTGCTATCCGCTGCGATGCCGACCATGGTGCCTACGGTTCCCAAGGCCACGGCTGTGGCTGCCAGCGCCTTATCGTGCTTCTCCTTTTTTTTCATTTCTTTTTCTTTTTTTTTGCGTTGTGCCTCACTCAGGTCGTGAGCTTCTTGTTGATGCTCTTGCGTCTTCTCATGAGCGGGTTTTTTTGGATCTTTTTGGTCGTGGGCAGTGTGGGGTGTGCCCTTGCTCAGGTCATGGGGGTTTGGGGTTTTGGTGTTTGGAGTATGAACCGGGGCATGTGGGCTTATAGGAGATACCGATAAGCCAAAAGTTAACAATGAGATAACATAAAACAAGGCTGGCACTTTTTTTATCATTTTTTAACAGTATGAAAAACCAGCCTTAACAAAGCCTTTGTTGATGTCAGGGGCACGGCTTAACTGATTGACTTATCAGACAAAAGAAATGTTAAAAAGTGGCCCGTGTGACTTTGGGGAACGTTTGCAATGTTTTCAGGTGTGCCGCACGCCACGAGCTGGCCGCCCCCTGTGCCTCCTTCAGGACCGATGTCTATCACCCAGTCAGCTGTTTTGATAACGTCGATGTTGTGTTCAATGACAAGTACAGTGTTGCCTTGATTGACAAGGGTGTGCAGCACATCGAGCAATTTTTTGATGTCATCCATATGAAGCCCTGTTGTGGGTTCATCAAGGATATAAAAGGTTTTGCCCGTCGATTTTTTGGCTAACTCTTTCGCAAGCTTGACGCGTTGCGCTTCGCCTCCTGAAAGGGTGGTGGCCCGTTGCCCTACATGGATATACCCCAAGCCTACATCTTGAAGCATGCGCAGCTTGTGACGTATGGACGGCATGTTTTCAAAAAAATCAGATGCGTCGTCAACAGTCATGGCGAGGACATCTGCGATGGATTTTCCCTTAAAGGTGATGGCGAGGGTTTCCCGATTATAGCGTTTGCCCTCACACACATCGCACGTCACATAGATGTCTGGTAAGAAGTGCATTTCTACGCGGGTGACGCCATCGCCGCTGCAGGCTTCGCATCGGCCCCCACGCACATTGAACGAAAATCGTCCCGGTGTGAATCCCCGGGCTTTGGCTGCAGGCAGGCTGGCAAACCAATCGCGTATGGGGCTAAACAGGCCTGTGTATGTGGCCGGGTTTGAGCGCGGTGTGCGGCCGATGGGAGATTGATCAATATCAATCACTTTATCCAGATGATCAAGACCTTCAAGAGCTGTGTAGGGGCCAGGCTCAAGTTGAGCACGATTGAGAGCCCGAGCCAAGGCTGGATAGAGCGTCTCAATAACAAGCGATGACTTCCCGCTGCCTGAGACCCCCGTGGCACATACAAAAAGCCCAAGCGGAATATCCACAGAGACATGGTTCAGGTTGTTAATAGTGGCGCCTTGAAGGGACAGCGTTTTGCCACGATCTGGCGCGCGCCTTTGGGTGGGTACGGCAATGGCTTTTTTGCCCGAAAGATAAGCACCTGTCAAGCTTGAAGGGTGAGCGAGAATTTTTGCTAAGGGGCCTTGAGCGACGATGTCACCGCCGTGGCTGCCTGCGGCTGGCCCCATATCCACCAAATAATCGCACGCGCGCATGGTGTCTTCATCATGCTCGACCACCACAATGGTGTTGCCCAGATTTTTAAGATGCTGCAGGGTTTCAATCAGGCGCGCATTATCCCGTTGATGGAGGCCGATGGAGGGTTCATCCAACACATACAACACGCCCACAAGCCCCGCCCCAATTTGTGAGGCCAGGCGAATACGTTGCGCTTCCCCGCCTGAAAGGCTTCCTGCCACGCGAGAGAGGTGAAGATAGCCCACGCCTACATGCACCAGAAACTGAAGGCGGTCAGAAATTTCTTTCACAATGCGTTCAGCAATATGTTGCTGTTTGGGCGTTAAATGCGGGAGAAGCTTGTTAAACCAGGCATGGGCATCAAAAATAGAGTGTTGCGTGATGGCGCCAATAGATTGACCATGAATCTGCACACACAAGGCTTCCGGCTTGAGACGCTGCCCTTGACAGGCCGGGCACGCCTGAGACTTGTGCCACCGCCCCACATCATCTCCGCCTTCCTTTTCCTTCTGTCGTCGCGTCATCATAGGGATGATGCCCTCAAAGGGTTTGTGAGAGCGATAGGTGCGTTTTTCGTCTCGAATATCCATGGGGATGGCTGTTTTGCCCGACCCATAAAGCAAAACGTCCTTCACCTGTTGCGGCAAATCTTGAAAAGCGGTGCGCAACGAAAAATCATAGTGCTTGGCTAGGGCGCGCAAAATCTGGAGATAATAAAAGAAAAACCCCCCCGCCCACGGAGCAATGGCGCCATCTTCAAGGCTGAGGGTAGGGTCAGGGATAATTTTGTCCAGGTCAAATTCCATGCAAACCCCCAGGCCATCACATGTGGGGCAGGCCCCTGAAGGGCTGTTAAAAGAAAACAAACGTGGCTCAAGTTTTTCAATGGTAAAGCCACTTTCAGGGCAGGCAAAACGTGCTGAAAAAAGCATCTCTTTCGGCGCGTCAAGGTGCTGCACCCACACCAGTTCATCAGGGGATATCCTAAGGGCCATTTCAAAGGCTTCAGCCAGTCTGGTTTTGATGGTGCTATCTTGGGCATGCTTGAGGCGATCCACCAGCACGTGTATGGTGTGCGTCTTCTTTTTGTCTAATAAAGGCAAATTGTCTAACTCATAGAGTGTGCCGTCGATCCACACGCGGGTGAAGCCTTGTTTTTGCAAATCTACAAATTCTTTGCGGAACTCCCCTTTGCGCCCACGGATGAGGGGGGCAAAAATATAGAGGCGTCCAAACGGCAAAGCCAGCGTTTGATCCACCATTTCAGAAACAGTTTGCGCCTGAATAGGTTTGCCAGTGGCGGGCGATACGGGTATGCCCACACGCGCATACAAAAGGCGGAGATAGTCATAAATTTCTGTGACCGTGGCCACCGTGGACCTGGGATTTTTGGATGTGGTTTTTTGCTCAATGGCGATGGCAGGGGAGAGGCCATCAATGTTGTCTACATCAGGCTTTTTCATGACATCAAGAAATTGACGCGCATAGGAAGACAAACTTTCCACATAGCGTCTTTGCCCCTCCGCATACAAGGTGTCAAAGGCCAGAGAAGACTTGCCCGACCCACTGGGCCCTGTAATCACAATCAATTGGTCGCGGGGCAGGTCAAGGGAAATGTTTTTCAGGTTGTGTTCCCGCGCACCGCGGATGCGAATCAATGTCATAAAAGAAAAGTCAAAAAAAAGGGTTCGTCATGGAAGGGATCCTTCTATTGAAGAAAAAAGCAAGAGCGCCGTCAAGGAAAGAATGCGTACAGACAAACGAGTGATAGGGAAAGAGCCGGTGCAGATTTTACATGCATACCCGCACATGGAAGGGGTGGCCTGTGTGCGTTCATCAGATGAGCAACGTTAGGATATAATTTATCACGCACAAAATGCAGGTTATTGGGGCTAAGAATCATGTTTTCACAAGAAAAACCTTGCTCTATCTAGGAAGAGGTCGTAGAAGGAAAGGGCTGGGGGGTACGACGGCTTTGATCTCTGAGGCCAATGATTCCTTCGCGGGAACTGTTCCTGAAAAAGTTTGAGGATTTTTTCACACGGTGCCCACCTGCTGAGTGCAGGCCCCAGGAGGATCGCAAAGTCCGCAACGGCCCTTCGGCGTGATATGTGTTTATGGTTTGAAGTGAGCCTTGGGCACCTGTCCGGGCCTTCCTTGAGGGGTACGCTAAACGGCTTGTTGTGTGCGCGGCGTTTTGGCCGCAGGCTTTTTCCCCAGAATGAAGGCGCCGAGGGCATCATGAATGGGGCCTTGGCGGTAGGTTGCAAGGGCCGTTTTGTGGGCATGTCGTCCCATCAGGGCCAGCTGTGCTGGGTGACGCAGGCAGTAAATCATTTTTTGCGCGAGAGCTTCAGGAGAGAACGGGGCCACCAGAAAACCATTTTTTCCTTCTTGTACAGCTTCTTTGCATCCAGGCACCCGGGTGGCAATCACAGGCCGGCTGGCTGCCATGGCTTCTTGGATGACGCGGGGAAACCCTTCGCGGTAAGACGGCAAGACCACCACATGGCTTTGCCGCAGAGGCGCTAAAATCGTTTTGGTGTGCGGCGTCCAGGTGATGTTGGCTTGGGTGCTGCGCAGCTTGTCATAGCGTGTTTGAGACAGGTGGCTGGGGTTTTGCGCATCGCGCGCGCCGATAATATGAAAGCGCGTTTCTGGATAGCGCCTATGCACCAGGTGGGCGGCTTTCACAAACTCTTCGATGCCTTTGTCCCTTAATAAGCGTCCCACAAAAAGAAAGGTAAGCGGCCCTGGAGGTGGTGGGGTTGTTTGGAAAAACGTGTCAGGCACGCCAATACCTTTGAGAAGCATGGTAGGCGGGTGACGTTTTTTGGCAGGCAAGAGGCCCAGGTCATTTTGGTCGTCGGGGTTTAGAAATACGGCTCCTGTCAGCCAAGGTATGGTGAACGCATAAAGTCTTTTTTGAATCCACCTTAAGAGCCACGCTTTGGATGATGGGGTGGGTCTGCGCGTAAAGGCATACCCAAGGCCTTCAAAAAGGGCAACGCGCCTTTTCACGCGCGCCAATGCGGCGGCCAGGGTGCCAAAAATGATGGGTTTGGCGAAATAGGCAAACACAACATCAGGTGACAGTTTTTGAAGCTCTGTTTTTAACTGCCACATGCCCCCCAGGTCTTCGATGGGGTTGAGGTTGGCGCGATTGAGCGGGCTGTCCACAGGCGTGGCGCCCAATTTGCTGATTTGCCCCTTGGTGGTGGGTGTATAGTCATCAGCAAACACAAAAACCTCGTGCCCTTGCTGTATGAACCAGGCGATGAGCTCTTTTCGAAAAAGCAGGGTGGCCTTGGCGTGGGTGCCAAGAAAAACAATTTTTTTGGGTGTCTCAAGAGACATGTTCATGGCTGTGTCTTCCTTTGGCTTTTTCCCAGGCAAGGGCGGTGCGAATGAGGGTTTCGAGGTTATCAAAACGGGGGCGCCAGGGGGTTTGTTGACGAAACCGTGTGGCATCTGCCATCAGGGCCTCAGGGTCGCCTAACCGCCTGAGGGCTTCATGCACAGGAAGCTTTGTGCCTGTCACAGCTTCCACCGCCCTGATCACCTCACGCACGGAATATCCTGTGCCATACCCACAATTGAACACATGATAGCCAGGGGCTGTGCTTTTCCGCAGAAAATCAAGGGCGCACACATGGGCCTCAGCCAGATCACTGACGTGAATATAGTCTCTTACCCCCGTGCCATCGGGTGTGTTGTAGTCAGTGCCGAAGATATGTAAGACTTTTTTGTGTCCTAAGGCCACATCGATGGCAGATTGCACCAAATGGGTGGTGTTTGGCACGTGTTGGCCTGTGCGGCCGTGAGGGTCGGCGCCGGCCACATTAAAATAGCGCAGGTTCACGATGTTCATTCCATGGGCCTTGTGAAAGGCGTTGAGCATGCACTCAGTCATCCATTTGGATTCAGCATAGGGGCTTTGAGGGTTGACGGGTTCATCCTCACACACAAGATGTTTGGGGTTGTGGCCATACACAGAGGCCGAGGAAGAGAAGATGATGTTGTTCACGCCATGACGAAGGCATGCCTGTATGACGGCAAGGCTCACGCTTGTGTTGTTGTAAAAATAAGCGCCAGGATCTTGGCATGATTCTGCCACAACGGTGGAGCCTGCCAGATGAATGACGGTGTCAATGCCATGTTTTTCCACCATCTGACCGAAAAGCGCCGCGTCTTCAGCTTTGCCCTGATAAAAAGGCGCCTCTTGGGGGATCAGATGCCGGTGTCCACGTGAAAGGTCGTCCAGAACCACGAAGGGCCTCTTGTGATCTTCAAAAGCCCAGGCACAGTGGGATCCGATATAGCCTGCCCCGCCAGTCAAAAGTGTGGTCACGTTGTTTCCTTGAAGGTATGAGTTTGCATGGTCACAGCCCTTTCACCCTGATACAGAAGCCGCCTGTTGGCAAGAGCCGTGGGCCATATTCTTGTAAAGCCTTTTATAGGCTGCAATGCTGTGGGTGACGTGAAAGGTGGTATCCGCTTTGATTTTGGCTTTTTGCCCCCACGCATGAAGGGTTTGGGGGGTTGTGAGGGCTTCTTGCATGGCACGTGCTAGGGCATGGGGGTCTTGAGGCGGCACCAATCGTCCTGTGACGTGATCTTCCACAAGTTCAGGAATGCCCCCCACCTGTGTGGCAATCACGGGTAATTCGGCGCTCATGGCTTCAATAATGGCATTGGGCAAACCCTCTGTGTGAGAAGGGTGGATAAAAAGATGGGTGTTTTTGAGAAGGCTCACATTATCTGCTACATGACCTAACAGGGTAACGTGCTTTTCTAATCCATAAGCGGCGATGTCTTGTGTGAGTGTTGCCACCATCTGGGGCGTTCCTTTCCCAGCAATGTTGAGATGCCAGTTCAGGTGCGGGGCCTGGTTTTTCAGCTGACAAGCTGCTGCTATTAGATCACGATATCCTTTATAAGAATGTAAGTTGCCCACCGCTGTCAGCGCAAAACAAGACGCTTCTGTATAAAAAGAGAGAGGCCTGTGGGCGGTAAACATATCCGTTTCAATGCCATTATAGATCAGCGTGAGTTTGTGCGGGGGCAAGCCTTCTTTTTGCAGATCATCCAGCACCGCCTTGGCATTGCCCACCACCCTGCGGGGGCCCAGGCGATGGCAAAGTGTTTTCTCTACAAAGGCCAAAAGGGGACGCTTTTGTGCATAAAAATTAAGGCTCAAGCGCGACATCACCAGGCTGCGCGCACCTTTTGTAAGAAGATTGGCCATGCAGGCATAAAAATAAGCCCCCGGGAGAAAGGGGTGCACAATGTCGGGCTTTTCTGTTGCGAGGGCGCGGCGGATAAAGATGAATCTGCGGATGTGTTCTTTCCACTTCGCCCACACCCCTTGATGCGGATGGATGGTGCTTTGCAGAGAAAGAATCTTGATTCCTGCCGCTGCCGCTCGCGGATATAGGGTGCCTTTGTGGGTGTAAAGCGCCAGCACAACCTCAACATCAGGGCTTGCTTGAAGGGCTGGGAAGTTGCGCACAATATCCATTTCTGCCCCGCCCACATCTAGTGAGCCAATAACAACCATAACCTTGATGGGTTGTTTTTTGGGTTTTGCTGCGGGTGCCCGAGCGCGAACGGCACTGTGCTGTGGGGGGATCATGGGATGTTGATAAGACAAGGGATTAGGGCCCAGTATACCACGTCTTATCCAAAACGTGCAGCGGTTTTTGCGTGCCCGCCTCGATGGCATGGTCTTTATAGAAAGTGTGTGGATCACCCAACATCAAGGTTAACGCTAGGAGCCCAGTATAGGCCATATGATTGGCGGAGGGAGAGGGATTCGAACCCTCGATACGGGGAAAACCCGCATAACGGTTTTCGAGACCGCCGCCTTCAACCGCTCGGCCATCCCTCCATCAAGGGGCATACCATCAAGATCGCGCCTGAAGATATACACCCCATGGTGATAACCTAGCGTAAGTGAGGGGGCATCGTGAAGAGAGGAAATGCACCAGCCCCATGTAAAGACGCGCCCGCCCTATGGCAGGGGAGGCGTTTTGTAGTATTCCTGACATGAAGAAAGCATATTCCCCGGCGCATCAGCGTACTGCGCGGCTCCTTAACGGCGTGTGTCTTGAGCGTGGTGTGGAGCTTTGGGCGGGTTGTGCATGCTGAAGGTCTTGTTTTTCAGCCTGTAAGCGTTGAACAGCCCCTTTACAGACCCCCAAAGCCAGCCATGTGCAGCCCTGACACAGGCGGTCTAAATGGTGCGGTTGAATATGCGTCACCACTTTGTTCACAAGGGTTTGCCATGGATAGCAGGTGTTTTGGAGCTGAAGCGCGTGCCTGTGACGTGTGTCTAAGGCCTGGATCAACGACTCTTTCGCGCACGTGTCGCCTCTTTGATGGGGGCAGGCTTGGCAGATGTGATCCAGCCCATCGCGGATCTGGATGCGGGTGGTGGGCGTGAGGGCTTTTTTTATGCTGGCATAGTTCGCCACAAAGGCGGGGCTGTATCCCTTGCCTTCAAACCCTAAGGTGCATAGCACGTGGTGTGGTCTGAACGTGAGAGGTGTGTGTGCCATGGCGCGCCTTTACAAAACAATGTGCCTAAGGTTTGTGCACAGATTATCATAAGAGAAGGCCGAAATCAGCTCATGGCGCGTACAGGTGAAAGCCACACAGGTGGGTTTATAAGTCAGCCGATGTCATGGAAAGGTTCATGGCGGGGTTGTCATGGGGGGTGCTTTGGGCGTCGTGCACCGCCTGTGGCAGCTGATGGGCCAGATGCGTAATGGTGCCAGCACCCATGCAGACCACCATATCATCGCGATGTAGTTTTGTTTTTAAATAGGAGGCAACCTCGGCAAAGGTTTCAATAAAGCGCACAGATTGTCCCTGGTCTTTCATGGCTTTGGCCAAACTCTCTGATGAGATGCGCCGGATGGGGGCTTCGCCCGCACCGTGCACAGGGACAAGAATCGTTTCATCGGCCGTGTTAAAGCAGGTTTGAAAATCGTCAAACAGGTCCCTCAGCCGGGTATAGCGGTGGGGCTGGCACACAGCATAAAGGCGGCCCTTACATAAGGCGCGGGCTGTTTTGAGGGTGGCGTTGATTTCCACTGGATGATGCGCATAATCATCAATAAAGCGCACACGCCCTGTAAGGCCTGTTTGATTAAAACGCCTTTTGACGCCTTTGAATTCCTGTAAGGCCTGGCGGACCACAGATTCAGGCAACCCTAAGTGAAAAGCCATTCCCAAGGCAGGGGCTGCATTGAGCACATTGTGATGACCATAGAGAGAGAGCTGGAGTTCCGCATAGCCAGAGCGATCAGGAAAGCGCACATCGAACTTCATGCCCGAAGCAGTGGTGTGAATGTTGTGTACGTAAATAGAGGCCTGGGGGTCGCACCCATAGGTAAAAACGGGTCGATCAATCTTGGGGAGTAAGTCTTTTGTAAGCGGATCATCCAGGCAAACCATGGACATACCGGCGGGGTCGATGTGGTAGAGAAATGCGTCAAACGAGCGGAAGAGTGTTTCTTTGTCTTTGTAAAACTCCATATGCTCTTGATCAATGTTAGTGATGGCGCCAACATAGGTGTGAGCGCGGCTGTGGGTGCCGTCAGACTCATCAAGCTCGGTGACAAGCCAATCACCAGATCCTAAATATACATTGCTGTCATAATCAGCCATGGTGCCGCCGTTTAGCACCAAAGGGTCGAGGCCTGCCGTGACCATCATTTTGGCCATAAGGGCTGTGGTGGTGGTTTTGCCGTGACTGCCTGTGATGCCAATGGTTTTTTTTGTTTGCGTCAGGGCACCGAGGAGGTCGCCCCGTTTGATGATGGGGATGTTTTTCTTGCGGGCATGGATTAACTCGGGGTTATCCTCACCAATGGCAGATGAGATGATCAGGTGTGTGGCGTGTTCTACATTAAGGCTGTGGTGGGAGGAGAAAAGGCGCACGCCTTTTTGTTGAAGGCTCTCAAGGTAGGGATTATGCGCGGATGTGTCACTCCCCTGTACGCAGTGACCTAAATGCGATAAAAGGTGGGCTAACGCGCTCATGCCAACGCCGCCAATGCCTATAAAGTGGAGAATGTTGGTCCGCAATGGTTTTGCTAGAAGGGTCTTCCAATCACAATCCGACAAGGGGGGTGCCATTATTTCCATCCTACAAGCGTGTCTCTCATATTGTGCGCTGACACATATGAATATATATATAAAACGCACATCTCAGATTTGGCATTTTTTTTGCCTTATGGCAAGCCAGGTTTTCTGAAAAAGAGAGGCGTTGTTATGCCATCAGGTGTGGGTTTTACCCTAGAAAGTGCTTTTCAAGCGGGTCAAAAACGCTTGAATATTCTGACGCAAAATGAGGTGAATCGCCAAGATCCTCACTTTTCACGCCTTGAAACGCACATGATGACCGAAAGTGTGGGCACCTATGAAAGTAGTGTGCAAATTTCAGACATTCATCGGTGTGCGAATCCTGTCATCTTGAAGGGGCTGAGTGAAACCAAAACAACGCTGGAGTCATGGCGTCAGCTGGCCTCTTTTTATGGCGTGTTAGAGAGCATGTCTGGGTCCGTGGGTGCAGAGGCAGATCTTCTTTCGGGCAGTATTGCTGATTTTTTCCAGGCTCTTGAGGCCACCAACCTTACCATGGAGCAAGATGCCTACCTGAACACCGTGGTGGAGAAAGCCGGCGCGTTGGCAGAGGCTTTTTCTTCCTTTTCACAAAAAATACAAGACCTGCGGTCTGAAGCAGATCACCAGGTGGCGCGGGATGTGGAGGAGGTTCAAAAACTGTTGTCTCATTATCATGACGTCAATCAAATCATTGCGCGCAGTGAGGAAGGTACCACCGAGCTATTTTCCGCGCAAGATAAGCAAAGTGGGCTTTTGAAGCAGTTGTCTTCCTATTTTTCGGTGTCACAGACTCAAGATCGCTTTCCTGTAGATCATGTGCTGGATCCTTGCTATTTGTGGGGGCCGGGTGGGGTGCCGTTGGTGACAAAAATGCGGCCCAGCACCTTGTCGTTTGAAGAAGCCGGTTCCATGAGCCCTGACAACACATGTGACAAGGGTGATCTCAGCAAGTTGATGGTGCAGTTTGATAAGTTAACAATTGATATCACTTCGCATACAACGTCAGGAGAAATTGGGGCCTTGTTGAAACTGCGTGATCAGATTCTGCCTGACATGCAAGCCGTGCTTGACCAGGGCGCGGCCACCTTGGCAGACACCATGAATGCCATTCATACGCAAGGAAGTGCCTATGCGGCCCCTGCGCAAATGACCAGCAGCCGTGTGCTTGACCCTGCTCAGCCGGCCGTGACAGAAAATGGGAAGCTCCGCATTGCCACCCTTGATGCGGAAGGGATGGTGGTGTCTTTGAAAGACATTCCCCTTGAGCCCACACACACCTTGAATGATGTGGTGACGTTTATCAACGATGAAGATGGTTTTTGGGCGTCGTGGCAAGATGGGCACATGAAGGTGGGCGTTTCTGATGGCACTCATAAAGCGCAGGGTATCGCGTTGATGGGGCTGGATACATCCACAGAAACCTTGATGACAGTGATGGGGCTTAATGATTTATTTTGGTCTCAAGAAAGTCATCAACCCAATACGTCTGACGTGTCGCCAGGGTTTGCGTTGAACCTGCGGCTTAACCCTTCAATTCAAGAAAATCCTCGTTTATTTGCCCACACCAAGCTTAGCCAAGCGTTTCCATTAGGCATTGGGATTCCAGGTGTTCAAAAGGCGGACGGTGTCACGTTAAGTCAGTTAGCGCAAGAAAAACATGCCGTGTGGACATTTGAGGCTGCGGGCGATTGGCAGAGCAAAAAACTCACGCCCACGGATTGGGGTCGACTCTTTACCACAACGCTGGCGCAAAAAACGGGCCACGCAAAAAGCTCGTTGTTGTTGACAGAATCTACCATGTCAAAACTGGAGTCCCTGCGTCAAGAAGAAGAGGGTGTAGATGTAAAGAACAATCACCTTGAGGTTGTGAACATGACAGACTATATGCAAAACGTGTTGGCGTTGATGCGCATGACGCGTGAGCTTAAACAGCAAATCATTGCATTGATGGCGTAAGGAAGGCAGATATGACTGAAAGCACCAACATGGCCTGGGGGAACGGCGTTAGCGCGTTTGTGTATAACAGGCTGCAAGATGATGTGAGTCACGCCGCCACCCAAAATGTCACGGGGCAAAAGTGTGAGCATTTTCATGATATGGGCGGGCGCACATGGCCGCTGTTGGGGGCCGTGGTGGCCAAAAATGCTGCCGATCGTATGACGAGCTTTTGTGATGAGCAAACGCCTTTCATCAGCCGTTTCCAGGCGGGGTTATCGAGTCTGCAAGACACGTTGATCACGTCGGCGCAAAACCTTACAGAAGCGGCTACCACATGGAATACAGAAGAAGATTTTCCTGCTTTTCAGCAGGCGATGCGCAGCTGTGTGCACAACACGGTTAACCTTCTCAACACCTATTTTGAAGGCAGTGGTTATCTTTTTGGCGGTGCGCAAACGGATTTGCGGCCCATCAATCCTTTGCTGATTGATGATTTGTGCCGAGAAGAGGGCGCAGAGTTATCGCTTGGTTCGGTGGACGCCTATGTTGTGGATGGCCCCTTTTGTGATCGCCAACATCCTCTGACCCTTTTTTATGATGGGGAAAGCACGCAACCCCTCACCCTTCCTTTGCAGGCTAAAGATGTGCGGTTTGTGTTTTCAGTGTTTGAATCCATATTAAGCCTTACACCTGAAAATGCTGCTGAAGGCATTCATGATCTGCAGGGCGCTTTTGATGGCACGTTGCGTCTTGTGAAACAAGCGATACTAGACACGTCTACGCTGCAAAACACGTTTGACAGGATCAACGAAGAAGCTCATGTGGATCAAGATGTCCGGGCGACACAGGTCGATAACCTCATCAATGTGGATCCGCTGGCCTCTGCCCAATATTTTTATGACACCAGCAGTGAATTGAGTGCCTTCCTGCAATTCACCCTGATTTCCAAACAGTTTGAGCAATCACTTCTTGCCATGATGTCCCCTCAACGGTAAGAGCACAGCCATGAAGGTGTGAGGGCACTAGGTCAGAAAGTTTTTAGGGTTGATGTGTTTGCCGTCTTTGATCAGCTCAAAATGCAGATGAGGACCGGTGGAGCGCCCTGTGGTGCCCACATAGCCAATCACCTCATCCTTGCGGACCTTTTGGCCAATATGGATCCCTTTTTTATAGCGACTGAGGTGAGCATAGGCTGTTTCCATGGTGCCATTGGTGTGACGTATGCGGATGTAGCGGCCATAACCGCCATTGTACGTGACTTTCACAATCCTGCCATCTGCGGCCGCATGCACCGGCGTGCCGATGGGCGCCGCGAAATCCATTCCCTTATGCAGTTTTCTTTGTTTCAGCACGGGGTGGTGACGATAGCCAAAGTGTGAGCTAAGGCGCGCTTTTTTCACAGGTTTATAGATAGCAAATGAAGCAAGATGTGTTTTAGGAGGCGCGGTGCGTTCCTGAGCGGCTGATTTTGTGGCTTTTGCGTTGGTTTTTGTTTTTGTGGATGTCTTTCCTTTTTTTCTTTTGATCTTGCTACCAAGAGAGGTTTCCACCAAAAGGTCAGAAGCATCTTCGACAGATGAAAGGGGTGCTTCAGACCATGAATCTGTGTGGGTGGCGGCGTCGTGGTTTTGGCCCTTACCTTTGCGCCCTGCTTTTTTCTTGCCCGATTTGAGAGGTTTGGCGCCCCCCATTTTGGCCACATCGTGGCCTGGCTTAAAAAAAGCCATGAGCGAGATCATCAGAAAAAAAAGCTTCGCTGAAATAATGGTGGGAAGAGATAGAGATTTTTTCTTCATACAACAACGACTCTCAGAACAACAAAAAAATTAAACGGGCTCGACGCGCACGACTTCAGGAATATAGTGGCGCAGAAGGTTTTCCACACCTTGCTTAAGGGTGGCCTCAGCGCTGGGACAGCCTGAACATGCACCACGCATTTCAAGGTAGACAACGCCATCTTTGAAATTTTTGAACACAATATCCCCCCCATCTTGGGCCACAAAGGGACGAATGCGTTCATTGAGAAGGTCTTGGATATCTTTTTCAAGGCTGTCTGGGACAGCGGAAGCAGGGTTTTGGTTGGTGGGAGGCGCTGTGGTTAACACCTCAAGGCCTTTGGCAAAAAAGTCTTTCAACACTGTCAATATCTGGGGACGCAGGCCAGACCAAGTTTGTTTTGCATCCTTGGTGATGCTGATAAAATCAGCCCCTAAAAACACAGACACCACCCCAGGTACGTCAAAAAGGGCCTGCACAAAGGGCACACGGGCCGCTTCTTCGGGGGTAGAAAAAGCCAAGGGCTCTTCAGGAGCAATGGGCCTTCCTGCCAGAAACTTCAGTGTCTCGGGGTTGGGGGTATTGTCAACGCGAATATCCATAGATTCCCAATATACACTTTTTTGTCAAAAAGGAAAGCATCATGACATAAGGTAACACAAAAAAACCAGAGAATGTAGGTCAGGCTTGTATCATCTTAAGATATGACCCTTTTTTCACACAAGAAATGATTTGTCTTGCCACGCCCCCCCTTTTTTTGCAAGAAATAGCTTGTGAAGAATGGTGATGTGCATGTTTGAAGAGGAGAGCCGTTTTTGGAGTCATTAACGTTATGTGAAGCACGCGATGCGTTGCTTCAGGGAACCGTGTCGGCCACAGAGCTGGCACAGGATATTTTATCTCGCATCGATAACAGCCATCTGAATGCCTTTATTTCTGTTGACCCCGATCGTGCGTTATCTGCGGCCCGTGAGAGCGATGACCGCCTGGCTCGCAAAGAGGCACGCCCGTTAGAAGGGTTACCCATCGCGGTGAAAGATAATATTTGCGTTCGTGATCTGCGCATGACGGCGGCGTCACGCATTTTGGAGCATTTTGTGCCGCCCTATGAGGCAACAGTGACCCAGAAACTGTGGGACCAAGGGGCCTACCCTTTGGGGAAGACCAATTTAGATGAATTTGCCATGGGATCCACAACCACCACCAGCTATTTTGGGGCGTGCGAAAATCCTTGGCGTGGGTTGTCGGCGCCTGATGTGTCCCTTGTGCCTGGGGGGTCCTCAGGTGGATCAGCAGCGGCGGTGGCGGGTCAATTGGCCTTGGCGGCTTTGGGGACGGATACGGCGGGATCCATTCGTCAACCGGCTTCTTTTTGCGGCCTTGTGGGGCTTAAGCCCACCTATGGACGGTGCTCACGATGGGGTGTGGCGCCCTTAGCATCATCGCTGGATCAAGTGGGTCCTATGACCCAAACGGTAGAAGATGCCGCGTTGTTGATGACCTTTTTAGCAGGTCATGATAGACAAGATTCAACGTCGTGTGATGTGCCTGTGCCTGCCTATCGTGATGTGTTGGGCCAATCTGTTCGAGGATTACGCTTAGGGATTCCCGAAGAATATTGTGCGCCCACGATGGATGAAGATGCGAAAGTGCTTTGGGAAAAGGGGCGCGCATGGTTTGAGGAAGCTGGCGCGGTGATCAAACCCATTCAATTGCCCCATGCTCGCTATGCGCTGCAGACGTATACCATCATATGTAGCGCGGAAGCGTCATCGAATTTGGCCCGTTTTGATGGCATTCGTTATGGCCTGCGCGCTGATGAAAAGGGTTTGCACGATCTTTATACCAAAACGCGGGATCAAGGCTTTGGCGTTGAGGTGAAACGGCGTATCCTCATTGGCACTTACGCTATGTCTCAAGACTCTTATGAAGACTATTTTCAAAGGGCACAAAAGGTGAGGCGCCTTATTTTTGAAGATTTTCAAAAAGCCTTTGATGAGGTGGATGCTGTGTTAACGCCCACAACGCCCACAGGGGCGTTTCCCATTGGCCAAAAATTGGATGATCCAACCACCATGTATTTAAATGATGTCTTTACGGTGCCGCAAAACATGGCGGGGCTACCGGCTATTTCTGTGCCTGCCATGCTCAGCCGCGATGGACTGCCTATGAGTCTCCAGCTCACAGGTCGTCCTTTTGAAGAAGAAACGCTGCTAAAGCTGGCCGGGGTTTTGGAAAAACAGGTGGCATTCCCCCGTTTCGGCTGGAAGGAGCGCGTATGACCGCATCTCGTTTTACGCTGTCAGGCCACAAAGGTGATTATTATGTGACCGTTGGGCTGGAGGTTCATGCGCAAATTGCCTCACAATCTAAACTCTTTTCCTCAGCGCCTGCAAGTTTCGGCCATGCGCCCAATGCCCAGGTTTCTTTTGTGGATGCGGGTTTTCCTGGCATGCTGCCTGTGCTGAACATGTTTTGTGTCGAGCAGGCGGTTAAAACCTGTTTGGGCTTACGTGGGCACATCAACATGACCTCGCTGTTTGATCGTAAACATTATTTTTATCCCGACCTGCCTCAGGGGTATCAGATCTCTCAATTTTTTGTGCCCATTATGGAAGCCGGATCCCTGCAGATTGCCGATAAACAAGGGGAGCACAAGGTCATCCGGATCAATCGTCTTCATATTGAGCAAGATGCGGGCAAAAGCCTTCATGATCTTGATCCGCACCACTCATGTATTGACCTGAATCGCTCAGGCACAGGGCTGATGGAAATTGTGTCTGAGCCTGATTTGTATTCACCTGAAGAGGCGGCGGCCTATGTGCGTAAGTTGCGCAACCTGTTGGTGTATTTAGGGACCTCAGACGGCAACATGGAAGAAGGTAATATGCGCATGGATGTGAACGTCTCTGTGGCGCAAGAGGGCGAGCCGCTAGGGGTGCGCGTTGAGATTAAAAACCTCAATTCCTTACGCTTTATGCAGCAAGCCATTGTCTGTGAAGCTGAGCGGCAAATTGAGGTCATTGAGGCCGGGGGCGTGGTTGAGCAAGAGACGCGCCTCTACGATCCTGACCAAAGAGAAACCTTGCGCATGCGTTCAAAAGAAGATGCCCAGCAATATCGCTATGCGCCAGATCCGGATCTTCCGCCCTTGGTGCTTGAAGAGTCTTGGTTGTCAGGGATTCGTGAGGCATTGCCTGAGTTGCCCGATGATAAGCTGGCCCGTTTTCAGCGTGATTTGGGGCTGCCCTTTTACGATGCGGATGTGCTCATTCATGACCTTGAGGTGCTTGCTTTTTTTGAAAAAAGCGCTGTCCTTTTGCAAAAAGCCACGCCTAAGCTGCTGGCCAACTGGTTGATTACGGAGGTTTTGGGTGCTGTGCGACGGGATGATGTGTCGCTTGCGCATCATACCATGACACCGCAAAGGCTGGTGTCCCTCTTAGAACATATTGCTGACGGTACCTTGTCTGGGAAAATGGCGAAAAGTGTATTTGAGGAAGCGTGGCAAGACAATAAAGACCCCCGCGTCATTATTGAAGAAAAAAACCTGGCGCAAATTTCTGATGAAGCCTCGCTTATGGCTGTGATTCAGGCGTGCCTTGCGGAGGAGCCTGACAAAGTGGTGGCATACATCGCAGGTCAAGAAAAGCTGTTTGGTTATTTTATTGGTCAGATGATGAAGAAAACCAAAGGCCGGGCAAATCCCACACTTTTGAATGCGTTACTGAAAAAAGAGCTGGATCGTCGTAAGTCTTCATAATATAAACCATTGATTAAGAAGGTTTATTGTGATATAAATTGACATTTGTTGAATTATATTTTATCTGTATTGGTTAACTATTGTAGTAAAGGATGTTTATGTACAAAGTTGCTGCGTTGTCTTGTGTTGCTATTGCTTTATGTGCTTCGGGCTGTACCTCGCGTATTGGAGGGGAAGATTATTCGGTGTCAGATTCAGGTCGTTTAAGCCAAACTTATGAGGGTGTGATTCTTTCGATGCGTCCCGTCACCATTTCTAATGATAGGCCTGAGGATCAAGGCAAGCCAGGCGCTGGCGCAGCGGCGGGCGCTGTGGTCGGTGGCGTGGCTGCGGGCAGCACCATGGGTCGCGGCAATGGCTCCTTAGCGGCAGGGGCTTTGGGCGCCGTCGTGGGCGGTGTGGCTGGTCATTTGGCTGAAAAAGAGCTCAAACGCCAAGAAGGATTTGAGTATAGCATTCGCCTCCAAGATGGTCGGACCGTGTCTGTGGCGCAAGGCAAAGAGCCTAAACTTTACGTCAATCAGAACGTGCGGGTCATTTTGGGCAGCCAACGCTCACGCGTGGTGCCTGCCTAAGCAGCGCGTAAACATTTGCTGATAAAGCCCCTTGTGCCGCGGGTGCAGGGGGGTTTTTGAATGAAGGCTCGTGCGCCGAAGGTCGTGGATGGGCGCTGCCTGCGTCTTTGTGCCTTAGTTTATGGGGTCGTCTCTATCGTTTATAGACTTCAGCCTTCAGCCGCGTCTTAAAGTTTGGCTCGTTCAAAAAAACCCACAGCGCGACGCACGTCTTTCATCACAATGTTGGCTTCATCCTGCGCGCGTGCTTCCCCTTGTGCCAGTGTTTGTTCAATGGCCTGGGGGTTGGCCATCCAATGATGAAAGGCCTCACGTAGGGGGGAGAGGGTTTCGTTGATAACCTGAAACGTGGCCTCTTTCATGTCAGCCCACCCAATGCCGCTTTCATAGCGTTTTTTCATGTCTTGGATAGCCGGTTCAGAGGCAAAGGATCTAAACAGGGCAAAAAGAGAGCATGTGGCTGGATCTTTAGGCTCTTCGGGTCTGCGTGAGTCGGTTTTCATTTTAAACACCCCTTTTCGCAAAGCGTCAGGCGCGCTAAAAAGCGGGATAATGTTATCATAGCTTTTGCTCATTTTGCGGCCATCAAGTCCTGCTAAGGGCGGCCTATCCTCTTGAATAAATGGGGCGGGCACACGCAATAGGTCCCCATAGGTTTGGTTCATTTTTTGTGCTAAATCGCGGGCAATTTCCACGTGTTGTTTTTGGTCAGGGCCTACAGGCACCCGGTCTGCACGAAAAAGCAAAATATCTGCCGCCATCAAAATGGGATAGTTATAAAGGCCCATGCCTACCTGTTGATCAATATCTTGTGCCTGTTGGCTTGCAAGGGATTGCGTTATGGCTTTATACGCGTGGGCGCGATTCATCAAACCCTTGGGACATACACACGATAATATCCAAAAAAGCTCAAAAACAGAGGAAAGTTGTGACTGTCGATAAAAAACCACGCGATTCAAATCCAGTCCCATGGCCAACCAGGCTGCGGCAATCTCAAGGGTTTGCTGCCTGAGTGTGTCACCTTTTTGTACAGACGTAAGCGCATGGCCGTCAGCAATAAAAAGAAAGGCTTCCCCCTCATTGTTTTGCATGAGAGAAAACGCAGGCTTCATGGCGCCAACATAGTTGCCTAAATGAAGCGTACCCGTGGGTTTAATCCCGGTGAGGAGGCGAAAAGACACAGCAAAACCATCAGTATGTTTACAGGCGTTGTTTTTTTATATAGGGGTTCACAGCGCAGTGTCATCATAAAAATATTTTTATCCGTTGCTTGATGGGCAACCCCAACCTTTTCTTCCCCAGAGTGCACAATGTGCTTTGGTTGAAATGTGAGAAAAGGTGAGAAACGGTGCTTTGAATGCATAAAAGAAAAAATATCTAAAAAAACAAAATCTAATTTTTGAAAAATTGATATTTTCTACCAACAAAAGAAGATGGTCCCACAAGATATTTTTCTTCGGGATGGAATGGTTGTGAACACAAAACGTCGCTTGGCTTATGTATGCCTATCTTCTTGCTATTTCGTAGCTTCGCTGTGGGGGCGCGAGTTATCGGATGATCTGACCTATCAACTTAAGGCGCAGGGTAGTCGGTGCTTAGAGCCTGATCCTCAAAGCTGGTCTTATGTAAAGGGGTTGATGAAAGAGCCTCATACAAGGCGTGCAGTGGAAGAAGCCGGGCAATGGTCGCGTCAAGAGCTTGATGATTTTTTCCCTGAAAGAGATCTGCCACCGCCGCCACCATCTCCTTCTTTGTCGCGTCATTCAAGTGTGAGTGAATTATTGGCTGTTGACGAAGAGGCGGTGCACCCTGAAATGGGGGTACTCTCTGATGATGAACCAGTGGATGTGTTAGATCATCCTGACATGCGCCTTTTATCTTTCCCAAGTACGGATTCATCAGCAGGTGGTACGGGATTTTATGATGTTGCCGGTGCCCATCAGAGGCTTAGAGAACGGAATGCGCGTGATGAGGATGTTTTCGTGACCAACAGGCTGTCGCGTTCTGATGTCGGTGCGGCACAAAATGCATCTCGTGATGTTGTTGATCATGATGCGCCAGCCAGGCCGCCAAGGCTTCGTCAATACAGAAGGCATGGTGAAGACGGTGCGCATGTCTTATCTTCTTCCTCAAGGCCGGCTGTAACACAAGGGTCTTCATCTGGGGACGTCGCGTCACGGGCGCCAGGCGTGTCTGGCGGTGTGCAGGATGTCTCTGCACGGGGGACAGATCAGACGCAAATGACCCAAGAGGCCTTGCAGACCACTTCTCAGGTCTCCTCTTCATCACGACCTCGTCGTTCTCTCATGGAGCGCACGGAGCAGTTTTTCAGAAGATTGAATCCTTTTGGCGGATCTACAAACCGTGGAGAAAGGTCGCCCGCATCTGTGCAAGCACATCAACAGCCCAACACAGGTAGGGTCGTATCACCTGAGCACACTGTACATACAGCAGATGCTACAGATGGCCAAGAGCGTGTGGCACAACGGCCACGGTCCAATAGTGCGAGCTCTTCGACGCCTGTCATGACGCGTGCATCCAATGTCAGAAGGCGTTCTATCGATAGTATCGGTACGGCGAGCTCTTTACTGTCAAACGACGAAGGCATGCCAGCGCCTGATCACGAACCCATGGTGACAACGCACCATGGGCATGAACAAGCCAATAGCGATGCAGCGGGCCAGGATGGAGGGGATACAAGGTCTCCCGTCTTACAGCGACCTCAAAATCCTCCACCGCCACCACCGCCACCATCAGCATCCACTTCACGACCACCAATGCCTGGGACGAACCCGCCCTCTCTGGGTGTGCCGCCACCACCGCCACCGCCACCACCGCCACCGCCACCGTCGGCAAACACATCACAGGTGGCGCAAGGTTTTGTGCATGCGGGTACCAGTGGCACTGTGGCTCGATCGGCATCGTCGGCGCAAAATTTTGGTCAAGAGATTCGTAACGCTGTGGCCAATCAAAATCTCACACATGTGGAGCCAGGGTCTAATCCGGAAAGAGTGCTCAGCCCAAGAGAAGCTACGCTGGAGGCCATCAGGCAGCGCGGAAGACAGGCAACCCCTCAGAATCGTCCTCAAGCCTTGGCGTTGAATCTTTTTCCCCGCGACGGCACCTTGCAAGAAAAAGAAAGCTTTCTTTGTGAGAAAATGGGGGTATTGAGAGACACGCACACATCACGCCCCCTTCACCGTACTGTGGATGATTATCTGACCCTCAGCAAAATCCTCAGCCAAGAGCTAGAGCTTGCGGAAGCGCAAAGTGATTATAACCATTTGCAGAACAACCTTAAGACGCATCATGGTCAGCGGCTGGAAAGTTTTCTTAGGCAAGAGTTGGAACACCTTGAGCGAAACACTGACAGAGCAGATTTCCTGAATAGAAAACGCATGCTTGAGAAAGCGCTGACACCCTTTGAGGATTTACGTAGAAGGCTTGCGGGCGTGAATGCAGGTGCGTCGGGTGATTGGCGCGTTGCTTTAGCTGAGAGATGTCGTGCTTTGCACCAGGATTCGGTCAGTCAAAATTCAGACCAAGATAACACAAGTCTTTCCTCTTGGCTGAGTATAGAGGGGTGACATGCACAGGGTGAAACGCATAACGTTTTGGGTCGCTCTATGGGTGTATGGTATGCATGTGGGGTTGGCAGAGGGAGCCCCTCAAGACAGCAAAAAGCCTTTTCCAGCCACGCATCTTGAGCCCATGGTGCTTACAGACATCAAAGAAAAAAAGACGGGTGTTTTGCATGCCAAGAAACCAACGCCTGTGAATGTATCGGGTTTTTATGGAGGGTTTGGCTTCGGGGGCGTGCGCCTTTCAGGGACCCGTGATGTGTCATCCAAACAAAGAGGATTGGTGCCGCTTGTGGCCATGGAGGGGCAATCCTGTGCAAGTTATGGTTTTGTCATCGAAGGCCTTGTGGGATACCGACAATACATAGACGACGTTTTGCTGGGGGGGGAGTGCACCTTTGGTTGGAGCACCGCATCATCCAAGGCGCAAAAAGAGGTGTTACCAGGTGCGGTCTACACATCAACCCTTTCGCAAAAAGGGCTGATAGGGGCTGGTTTTTTGGCAGGCTATGTGTTGTCGTGGTGTACACCGTTTACCAAAATAGGCGCTGTGCTTGGGCGTTTTTGCCAAGAAACGAAATCAGACAGAATTATTTCCAAGGTCTCTGACACTCGCCTCTTGCCTGGGTTTGCTGCGTCATTGGGAATGGAGAAAATGTGGGGACGATGGGGTGCAAGATTGGCTTACGATTTTGCCATCTATACCCCTTTCACATCTACGCGTCCTGACGCGCTCTATCCTGATTATTTGACCATTACCCAAAAGACACGTTCGCTCACACAACATAAGGTGATTTTTTCAGGAATAATATCTTTTTAGACAATGAAATAAGCAAGATGTACTTGACATTCCCTATTTTTTATATTTTACAGATATAAATATTGTTATTTTTTATTATTTTTTCAGATGTTTTGGTTTGTTGGTTTGTTTTGTATTTTTTCTTCTGTGCATGTGTGTAGGGGTGTGTGGAACCTTCAAAGCATTCTGACAAAGCAAGAGGAGATTTTTGATGCTGCTGGTGTGTCACAGATAAACGAAGCGCCTGTAAAAACAACATCCTCTCTTTCAAAGGCTCTTGAAACGCAACATGAGCTTCAGAGAGCGGCCGGTATACGTCTACCGGACAAGGAAGAAACACCTGATCGTCCATCTCGAGTCCGCCCTCAAACGTTGCGGTGGGCGCCTATCAATCAATCGCACACGACAAATACGGATCTTCCCACACCCAACTATCTGCCACCTCCGCCATTAGAAGCAGAGGGTGACACTGCCACGACAAATACGGATCTTCCCACACCCAACTATCCGCCACCTCCGCCGCCGCCACCACCGCCACCACCACCACCACCGTCTGCAAACACAGTGCAGTGTCTCAATAATGGGTTGGATTCAACCATCACCAGCCCAAGGCTCAGACATGTGCAGGCCGGTGATAATCCAGGGAGAGCAGTAGATCCAAGAGGTCAGCTTTTAGGGGCAATAAGAAATGGGACAACCTTGCGTGTAACGGGTAGGAGACAACTTGATGGGAACATTGAGGCACCTTCCCGTTCTGGCGGGGATACTGCTGCCAATTCCAACAGTGAGGATGTTTTCGTGGCCTCTATTTTACAGCGCCGCTTTGCTTTTGAAGTATCTGACAGCGAGGCATCAGATTCAGGCTCAAGTTCCGACAGTGAGGACTGGAATTAAGAAGCTCAAGATTCTTGGGGTCTTTTGTTGACCGTATCTGCAAGTGAAGCCTCTGTGTGTGTTGAAAAAAAAGGGAAAAGGATGTTGATGGTAAGCAATGTTTTTATGGCATTAGGTGCTTGGTGTGTTTTGGGCGCATCTTTGTGGGGGGTGCCTTCACACCTCGCTATCCCTAAAGGGTTTTACACAGGGGTTGCAGGTGGCATGAGCGGATTGATGGCAAAACACACAGTGATGGCAGAGGTGAACGGTGGACAAGAAACATTTTGCCACGATGAGTTAAGAAAATCTCCTTTGGTCCAAACCGTGATTGGCTATCAAGATGTGTGGAAGAGAGACGTTCTGGGTGTGGAGTTAGGGTGGAATGTTTATCCAAGTTCTCATCGCATTTCTCAAAAGACAGAAGATGGCTCTATGACAGCTGTCTGCAACTTAAAACAAAGGCAGCATGTAAGCTTGGAAGGCCGCTGGGGATATATGTTGCCGTGGGGTACGCCCTTTGTGAAAGCAGGTGTATCGTGGATGCATCTTCAACAGAAAATACAAATGTTTCATGTGGGGCTTTTGGATCGTGGTCTTGATGAAAAACATTGTGTGGGTTTTGCGGGTGGCATTGGGTTAGAGAAAAATTGGAAAACACTGGGGGTGCGTGTAGCTTATAGCGCAGCTGTCTATCCTGGTGTTTCATCCAGGGTCAGGAGCAGCGCAGGTGTCTTTGTCTTTGAAAGCACCCTGTCGCCCATGGTTCAGCATTCTCTTACGCTTGGGATTGTGATTTATTCAAACATTACGTTAAGCGCGAGGCACACAGGGTAAGGGATGGAACATCTTGGGGCAAAGCATAGGGCCTTATCTTGATGGATGTGATGAAGTGCGGTGGCGTGCCTTCATTTTTCTAGGATATGGCCAATGGCATCAAAGTGTGTGACATCTTCATCTGAGCGCGCGCTGCCTGCAGAAGGCGTTTCCCATCCACCAAATTCACCTTGATCTGATGAAGCCAGGGGCGCTTTGGGGTGGGTGTGTGCCGGGGCACGTAACGCGCTTTCGTTCAACAAGTCGTCAAGAGTTTTGTTGTGTTGTTGGGGTTGATCAGGGCGGCTAACAGCAGAGGCATCGGCCGCAATGGTCTCAACAGGCCCCTGATCGTCATGCATGTTTTTGAACACGCGCTTGGGTTTTTTAGCCAGGGCTGCTTTCATAAATTCGCGCCACAGATGGCTTGAGGGGCTGCCGCCACCCTGACGGTTCATGGGTTGATCAGAATCGCGCCCTGTCCAGGTGCCGGTGACAAGTTCAGGGGTAAACCCAATTAGCCACAGATCGCGGTAGTTTTGAGATGTCCCCGTTTTGCATGCGGAGGGCCGATCCAGTTGCGTGCGTCGGCCTGTGCCGTTTGTGACCACCCTGACAAGCAGGTCGGTCATATCATCCACCAGAGAGGGGGGCAAGATCGGGATGCGCGGACGTTGGTGTTGATAGAGCACATGGCCTTGTCGGTCGGTGATTTTTTGAATGCCATAAGGCTGGGCCGGCAAACCTTGGTTGGCAATGGTAGCAAAAGCACCGGTAAGCTCGAGAAGGGTCATTTCACTGCTGCCCAACGCAATGGAGAGGTTGTGCGGAATGGGCGAGGTCACGCCCAAAAGCCTGGCTGTTTCGATGACGCGCGTGATCCCCAGCATCATGGCCAGACGCACGGCCATAGTATTAATAGATTTAGCAAAGCCGTCTCTTAATGTGACCATGCCTTGGGCTGTGTAGCGATAGTTTTTGGGTGACCAGTGGCCCACGGATACAGGGCCATCGCTGATGTGGTGGTCCGGCGCTAAGCCCTCTTTCAGGGCTGTGAGATAAGTGAAAAATTTAAATAAAGAGCCTGGTTGCCGCAAAGCTTGCGTAACGCGGTTGAATTTTGTTTTTGCATAATCCATGCCGCCCAGCATCGCTTTGACCGCACCATCGGGTGTGATGGACAGCAAGGCCATTTGGTCAGCGCCCCATTTCTTTCCCCATTTTTTCATCGTGTCCTGCATTGTTTTTTCCGCCAATGCTTGCAGCTTTAAATCAATGGTGGTCCACACATTGAGGTCTTGGTTGAGTGACACCACGTCACGCAAATGATCCACCACCCAATCTGTAAAATAGTGTATCGAGCTTGTATTTGTCACATCAGGCGGTGGTGAGGCCATCAAGAGCGCCGTTTTCATGCCGGCTTCGTTGATAAAACCGGCCTCGACCATCTTGATCAGCACCTGTCGTGTTCTGTTCTCTGATTTATGAGGGTTTTGTGCTGGCGAGTAACGAGATGGCGCCTTCAACAGACCCATGAGCATAGCAGATTCATATAAAGTCAGCGTTTTGGCTGAGCGCCCAAAATAGCGTTTGGCAGCCGCGTCGACCCCAAAGGCGCCAGCACCAAAATAAACACGGTTGAGATAGAGCGTCATAATCTGTGTTTTGGTGAGCTTTGTTTCCAGCAAAAGGGCCAGAATGGTTTCTTGAATTTTCCGGCGCAGGGACCTGTCGGTGGGGCCATAAATTTTATGCGCTTGCAGAATATTTTTGCCCAGCTGTTGGGTGATGGTGCTGCCACCTTGCACCACGCGCCCTGATTGATAGTTGGTCCAAAAGGCCCGCAAGATGCCGGTAAAATCGATACCAAAGTGTGAATAAAAACGTTTATCTTCCACAGCCATGAGGGCGTGACTGACATGCTCGGGCAAATCATTGACAGAGATCATATCGCCATAAACATCGCCATAAGTGGCCAGCAAGGTGTTCTCTTTGTCAAAGATGCGGATGCAGGGTCTGCGATAAGAATGAAACAGCTCGTCAATGCGGGGCAAATCGCGCGAAAAATACCAAATGATGGTGACGCCCGCAAAAAGACCCACAATCATCATCACAAGCAAGAAACGCGTTAGGCGTCTGAGCGCCCCTAAAAAAGAAGACAGCATGCGTCCTAACAAAGAGGATCGCACGTTTTTTCGTGGAGAACGTCTATAAGACATACACAGGACACACCCTCAAACCAAACCAAACAAAGGTCCCACCCTTAGGTGTCAAGACTTGAAACCTTAAATGCATTTTTCTGAATAAACTCCCGCCTGGGTTCCACCGCATCCCCCATGAGCACAGAAAATGTTTCATGGGCGTTGTCCATGTGATCAATATTGATCTGTAAAAGCACACGTGAATCAGGGTCCATGGTGGTGGTCCACAATTCTTCGGTTTGCATTTCACCCAGCCCTTTATAACGCTGAATATGATAGCCATGTCGCCCCAGGGCTAAAACGCGTTGCCACAAGTCGTAAGGATTGTTCATCACACGTTCTTCTTTTTTATGAACAAGGGTGGGGGCCTCTATGAAAAGTTCACCCAATTCTTGGGCCAGGGTGGTTAACAGCTGGGTATCGCTTTTTTCAAGCAACGATTCATCAAACACATATCCTTCGCGCACACCTTGCATGAGACGGGCCACTACCAAGCGACGCAACGGTTCATCAAAAGAAAAAGACCATTGGCCGGGCAGGTTCTTTGAAAAACGCGCCACCAGCGCTTTGCCCAACGCCTGGGGGTCTTGTTGAAACGCTTCCGGTGTGAAGGAAGGCACAAAAACAGCCTGCGCCAAGACAGATTCAGACCCAAACGAGCCCTTCAGATTAGCAAGGGTGTGAGCAAAGCGGGCGGCCTTATCAAGCCACGCTCTTAAATCTTGTCCGACAATATGCCCCCCGTCATGGGTGATGAGCCGCAGATCCTCCAGGGCATGGTTCACCAAAAACGTTTCCAGTTCTTTGTCATTTTTAGCATAGATCACCTTGTTGCCCCGCTTGATGCCATAAAGGGGTGGCTGGGCAATATAAAGATAACCGCGCTCAATCAACGGGCGCATGTGCCGGAAAAAAAACGTAAGAAGCAAGGTGCGAATATGGCTGCCATCCACGTCGGCATCTGTCATCAAGATGATTTTATGATAACGCACCTTATCGGGGTTAAATTCGTCCGAGCCAATGCTGGTGCCCAGGGCCGTGATGAGGGTGCCAATTTGTTCTGAGCTGAGCATGCGGTCAAAGCGCACACGCTCCACGTTGAGCACCTTGCCTCTTAAGGGCAAAATAGCTTGGGTTTGCCGTGTGCGGGCTTGTTTGGCCGGGCCGCCGGCGCTATCACCCTCCACCACGAACAGCTCTGTTTTGGCGGGGTCTTTTTCGCTGCAATCTGCCAATTTCCCGGGCAATGAGGCAATATCAAGCGCGCCCTTGCGCCGTGTCAGCTCACGGGCTTTGCGGGCCGCTTCCCGGGCCAGGGCGGCGTCAAACACGCGGGTGATGATCTTTTTAGCCTCAACGGGGTTTTCCTCAAACCATTGCTCCAGCTTTTCGGTTACCAGTTGTTCCACCACGCTGCGCACTTCCGAGGACACGAGCTTGTCTTTGGTTTGAGACGAAAACTTTGGATCCGGCACCTTCACCGACAACACGCACGTCAGTCCTTCGCGCACATCTTCGCCTGTGGTGGCCACTTTGTCTTTCTTAGGAATATTGCTTTTGGCCACAAAGCCGCCCACCACTCGGGTAAGAGAAGCCTTGAGGCCTGACAAGTGGGTGCCGCCGTCGCGCTGAGGAATATTATTGGTAAAGCACAAGAGGCTTTCATGATACGTGTCGGTCCATTCCATGGCCACATCAAGCACGATATCATCTTTGACCCCATGAAGATGGATGCAGGGCGTGTGCAGCGCCGTGCGCGCGCGGTTCAGATAGGCCACAAACGAGGCCACACCACCCTCATAATGCAGGGTGCTTTCCTTAGGCTCATCCCGTTTGTCTGTCAGCACAATGGTGATGCCGGGGTTCAAAAACGCAAGCTCGCGAAAGCGATTTTCTAAGGTGTCAAAAGAAAATTTGGTAATTTGAAAGGTTTTGGGGGAAGGTAAAAAGGTGACTTGTGTGCCGGTTTGCCCCGGGTCAGCATCGCCCACCACGGCCAACGGCGCCACGGGTTCACCGTTTTCAAAGCGTATAACATGTTCTTTGCCGGCCCGCCAAATGCGCATCTCCAACCACGTGGACAGCGCGTTGACCACCGATACGCCCACGCCGTGCAGCCCGCCTGACACCTTATAGCTGTTTTCATCAAACTTACCCCCCGCGTGTAGGTGGGTCATGATCACCTGGGCCGCTGACACGCCTTCTTCCGCATGAATGTCCACCGGCACGCCGCGGCCGTCATCTTTCACCGTGACCGAGCCGTTGGGGTGAAGCGTCACATAAATGCGTGTGCAATGCCCGGCCAGCGCCTCATCCACCGCGTTGTCCACCACCTCATACACCATGTGATGCAGGCCCGAGCCATCTTCGGTGTTGCCGATATACATGCCAGGGCGTTTGCGCACCGCGGCCAGCCCCCGCAAGACTTTAATCGAATGAGCACCATAGGTTTTTTCTGAAGAGGGAGTCATAGCCAGCGTCAATGCCAAAAGAAGGTATGGATGATCTTTCCTCAGTTTTACCCGAAAAATCCGCTGTTGGCTATGGGCAAAGTCTGCCTGTGTAGTTTGCCGGGCCTCGCTTTATTTTAGGGGGTGAGGTTCGGAACAAGCGCAGAAAACAGTTAAGATGCCGCGCCAAACCCCGCGATGTGGGCCAGCAGGCGGTGAAGATCGTAGATGTGGCGGTCGAGATCCCCATGGATGGGCAGCACCCAGCGCTGGTCTGAGGTGAGCTTGCCCATAAAAGGCCCTGTGCGAATCAACGCCAAAAGATGATCAGGGTAAGGAAAGGGTGAGAGAAAGCTGAGCGCCGTGTTGTTTTGGCCAATCTCCACTTTGGTGACCCAGGCGCGCCGGGCCGCGATTTTGAGCTTGGTCACCACCAACAGGTTGCGCGCTTCTTCAGGCACCGCTCCGAAACGGTCGCGCCACTCTTCGCCCATGTCATCCACCTCGTCAAGCGCCTCAAGGCCGGCCAGGCGGCCATAAAGCCCCAATCGCACATCTAATGACGCCACATACGAAGGCGGCAGCAAGACAGAGCGAGGGAAGGAGACCTTCGGCTCTTCCTTGGCGGTGGGTGGGCGATCGTGGGGTGCATCGTCTTTTTTCAAAGTCGCAATGGCGTCACACAAGAGCTTTTGATAATAAGACACGCCCACCTCACGGATGTGGCCCGATTGTTCTTCACCCACAAGGTTGCCGGTGCCGCGAATGTCCATATCATGGCTGGCCACCGCAAAACCGGCCCCAAGGTAATCAAGAGACTGCATAATCTCGAGTCGTTTTTGGGCGGTGGGTGTGGGCTTTTTGTGCTCATCAAGAAACAGATAGGCCAGGCCTTGGGTTTTTCCGCGCCCCACGCGTCCGCGCAGCTGGTAGAGGTTGGCCAAGCCAAACAAATCGGCGCGATAGATCGCCAAGGTGTTGACCCGCTCAATATCAATGCCTGATTCCACAATGTTGGTGGAGAGTAAGACGTCAAAAGTGCCATCTTCAAAGCCTTTCATCACCGATTCAAGGGCGCCACGAGACAGCTCGCCATGGGCGATGCCCAGTCGCAGTGGGGGATCAAAATCTTGGATGGTGGCGGCCAGTTTTTGAATGTGGGCAATGCGGGGGCAGATGACAAAACTTTGGCCCTTCCGCCTTTTTTCGTGGGATAAGATTTCTTGCAGCATCTTTTTTTCAAAAGGGGCCACGGTTGTTTGCACGGCCTTGCGATCGGCAGGGGGGGTGGTGATGAGGCTGAGGGACTTGATATCAGAAAGCGCCATATTCAGGGTGCGCGGAATGGGCGTGGCGGTGAGGGTCAGCACGTGGAGGTTGGCCTTGAGGGTTTTGAGTTTTTCTTTGTGGGCAACGCCAAAATGTTGCTCCTCATCAATAATCAAAAGCCCCAGGCGCCGAAACGTCACGGTGTTTGACAACAGGGCATGGGTGGCCACCACAATATCAAGGCGCCCCTCGGCCAGCTCTTTTTTGACGCGCGCGGCTTCGCGCGGGGGGACAAGGCGGGAGAGTTGACCCACCAAAAACCCCGTCTGGGCAAAGCGG
>CBFICL010000009.1:0-39535 GCA_965661165.1 uncultured Holosporaceae bacterium
CAGAGGCCATTTAACACATAGATGGTGATATCTTGGTCACACTGACGAAGAGAAAGCGCCTCTTCCAATGTGGCCACAAAAAAGTGGTGCGCACCTGAGGGTTTGAGGGTGGCCACAACCTGTTGCGCGCCCAGTCCATACGCATTGGTTTTGACCACAGGCGCAATCTGGCATGATGGTGTCACATACGTATCCAGCACTTGATAATTTGTACGCAAGGCTGATCGATCCACATGCAAAACAGCTGATGCTGTGTGGGGAATGTCTGTTTGGGTGTATTTAGGTTGAGAAGGTTGCGTTATCATGACAAAGAGCTCACACGTGCCAGGTCTGAAAATTTGGTCAACATGCTGTTGAAATGAACAGATATATTACCAATAGGCCCATGACGTTGTTTTGCAATCATAATATCAGCCTTATTATGAATTTTTCCCATAGTTTCTTGCCACGATGCCATTTTTTCCGAATCTTCTCCCGGTTTTTGGCGAGAAACATAATATTCTTCCCGGTAAATCAGCATCACCACATCGGCATCTTGCTCAATAGATCCTGATTCTCTGAGGTCAGCCAGCATGGGGCGCTTGTCTTCACGTTGTTCCACAGATCGTGATAATTGAGAAACAGCAATGACTGGCACATTGAGTTCCTTGGCCAGTGTTTTTAAGCCGCGCGTGATGCTTGACAGTTCCTGCACCCTGTTATCCTGATTTTTTTGGCCGCCACTCAAGAGTTGAAGATAATCTATCACAATGAGCCCGAGGCCTTCTTTGCGCGCAAGCCGGCGCGCCCGTGTGCGCAGCGCCGCCACCGAAAGTGCGGGCGTGTCATCGATGGCAAAAGGCAGTTGAGCGAGCATGCGTGAGACCTCCACAAAGGTGGGGAAATCTTCTTGAGACACCATGCCCCGGCGGATCTTGTCAGAAGAAATTTTTGATTCTTGACCCAAAAGACGCATGGCGATCTGTTCGGAAGACATCTCGAGGGAAAAAAAAGCCACCCGACCACCTTCTTTTCCTTTTGTGTTGAGAAAGGTTTGAGCCGTGTTAAAGGCAATGTTGGTGGCAAGGGCTGTTTTCCCCATGGAAGGTCTTCCCGCTACGATGATAAGATCAGATGGGTGCAGGCCGCCCAGCTGCTTATCAAGATCTTTGAGCCCTGTTGTGATGCCCACAACGTGAGAATCTTTTTTAAAGGCACTTTCTGCTGACAAGATGGCTTGGGACAGCGCACTTTTAAAATCCACGAACCCTGTGTTGGTTTTGTTGTGTGAGGCCAGATTGAAAAGCTGTTGCTCTGTTTCTTCGATACAGTCTTGCGCTGTTTTGTCCACGGCAATGGTTTTGGCTTCACACGTGAGTTTTTCACCCAAATAAATCAGCTGACGACGCAGATGCAGCTCTCGGATCTGTTGGCCATAATCAGCTGTGTTAACGAGCGATAAGATATGGTCACCCAGTTTGGAGAGATAGGCCACGCCCCCAAGATCGGTGAGAGCGCCGTCACCTTCAAAAAAAGGTTTGAGTGTAACTGGTGACGCCAAGCTTCCTTTTTGCACAAACGTGTGAATGGCGTCAAAAATGCGCCCATGCAGGGGGTCAAAAAAATCTTGTGCTGTGAGAAAAGCGTCTACCTGCTCTAATAAGCCATTATCATGCAACAACGCCCCCAAAAGAGCTTGCTCAACCTCAAGATTGTGGGGAAGCACCTGCTCTGACACCAGATAACCTAAAAAAATGTGAGAACGCTTGTCCCCATTATAGAGAGAACGGCCCGTTTGTCACCCATGCTTTTAGGCGTGTGAATTTGTTGACTTGTACAAAATCTAACTATTTAAAACTATTTTTAATATTCACAAGTATTTAAAAAAATCAAAAAGACAAATATAAATAAATAAAGTAAAAAAAATCAAATCACGTCACTATAAAATGTTTTTTTTGACAAAAAATATAACTAAAATTGTTAAAAAATGCACAATAGCATTGCTATGCTTTTTGATTTCTGGGTTTTTTTATCCAAAAAAAATGCACATTGCCTATGAAAAAAGGGCGCACACGGGCGCACGAAGAAAAAGTTACCCTGCCTTGATCAAAGCGGCATGGCAAGAGCCTCGAGCGTCTCAAGCACCTATGGTGATGCACAAGAAAAAAAAAGACGTCGTTGTCGCAACCACCACGCCTCCTAAAAAAAAGAGGAAATATTCCTTTGCAAAAAAAGGGAAGGCCTCCTTCATTCTTTTGAGAAGAGCCTTACCTTTTTATTTTCCGTGTCCGCGGCAGATGCGCCTGCAAGACTTTTCTCAAGGAGCAGTCGTCGACATAGGTCATCATGTTGAGCTTGCGTATGGGGGAGGCACCTTTAACCGCTTGATTTTTTCACACCCTCTCGATAGGTGTGATGGGTTGGCCGCTTACGACATCGCCAAAAGCGTAAGGGGAGGGCATCACTTCATGTTCGTAGATAACCCTATGGTGGAAGATAACAGAAACGTCAACCAAAACCCCAATCAAAACCCGATGCGACAACCCCCTGCCTCCATTCATTCTGTCTGTGTGACGAGAGATACAGTGTGTGATGAGGCTATGGTATGTGAGGGTGTGTCTGTCTTATCGTGCTTGTTTTCAGAACTTTTTGATGAAGATCATGGTGATGTACAGGAGGGCCTCAGAAGCAACGTCATTTTTCCTGATGTAACAGATCATTATGATGGTGTGCCAGCTCTCTTTGCAGAAACAGATCATAACGCCATGTTTTTGGAGGATGCTTATGAAGGTGTGCAGGCTCTGTTTGAGGAGGCAGATCTATTGGACGACGCTCTTTTTGACCAGGCTTCTGGTGATCCTGAAGATGAGCTTCATGAAGATGAGCTTCATGATGGTGGCTTCAGGGGTGAAACAGATGCGTCAGCATCAGAAGATGAAGTGTCTGAAGGTGAGATGTCGGAGGATGAGGAACTTGAGTATGCAGGGAGAGCCAATGTCTCCACGCAGGAGGATGTGGCAAGCATAGACATACAGGGTGAAGAGGTCGATGGTGCGGGCCACGCTGGTGAGGGAACAGAGGTTGCCGCTTTGCATGAACAGGAAGAGACAGCGGCACACCGGATTCAGTCGTGGTGGCGTGACCGCCGGCGCTTAAGAGCCCAGGCTGCGATGCGACAATATGTACTCAACACGTTAGCACAACCTCGTGGAGAAGCCCTAGCTTCAGGGTCCCTAGAACGGCTCGATGATGTTGCCCACGAAGTGCTGCCTTCTGAAACCTTTGGCCCTGAAGAGTCACAACATTCCTTAAGACAGCGTACCTATTCTGATAGTGCGTTAGATCGATGGGCTTATGCTTGCATGATTGGTTGGGAGAGACAGCAAGCCTCACCACCTCCTCATTATGAGTCAAGCGATAGCTTAGAGAGTCTCAATCCTGATGTGTGGATGCGCGCAAACCAACACCAAAATCAATACTATGTTAATTATCAAGACTTGATCAGTGATGATGAGTATGAATGGGATGACTCACTTCCAGCCTATTTTGGTGCATCTCATTTTGATGACCCCGTGTCTCGACAAGATCACGATGAGTCATGGATGTTCTCAGATCCAGAGAGTGAAAGTGAGGATGAGCAGGGAAGAGATAGTCACGAAGGGACACCTGCTTTTCGTGGCTTTCCTCTCCTTTTGACGCCATTAGAAAGAGCTGACGCACTGCCTTTCCATGGTGATGGAGAAACGCCCATCTTAGATAGTGTTGTTGAAGAAAGGCAGGTTGAGAACGCGCCATCCACGCCTTTGCTTGAGCCTTTGTTAAGAGAAGAAGTGCCTTTTCAAGCACCGGTCATCCCCCCTAACACAGAAGAAGAAACGATTGCAGAAGACGATACCACCCGCGTTGAAGAGGGGGCACATGAGGCCATAGCAATCTGTGTTTCTGAGGCTTTAGCGACAGAAAATCAGGTGATTCAAGCTCAGGTGGTTGAAGACGCCTTGGGCCATGAGGCGCTTGATGTGTCGCCACTGTTTAGCCTGCCTCTCTCTTCTGACGAAGGGCTTGATTCGCCTGACAGGTTGAGTCCTGTTCCCAGTGAAGAGGGCCTTTTGAGCTGTTTGCCTACAGAGGTTGTGCCTAATCTTTTGGTGGAGCCAGCAGACGTGGTGGAGGCATGTGCACAGCGACGTGATAGCACAGAGTCTGTGCCCGTTTTGGTAGAGGTGAGATCATCTTCGCAACGAGATTCAGGTGTTTTTGAAGACAGGGTGCTAAGTCCTGCCCTATGGCCTGGCGATGCCATACCTGTCGCTCTTTTATACCAAGAGCAGGAACCTGAAGTTTCCTCAGCTACGGGAAGGGCAGAAAGTATCGGCAATGCAAGGACCACAGCGTGCCGGCGGCGCAGGCGGGAAGGGCCGCACGTTCATCAAAGAACAGGACTTTCAGATTATGCCTCTGACAACGCTGCACGAAGGCGTGAAGCGGAGGCCAGAAGGGCGCAAAGACATGAAGACATGTTTCAAGATGGTGAATGCCGTCAGTTGAATGCGCAGCAGGTGCGGGAAAGTCAGCGCGCGCAAGCACAGGCAGAAAGACGCCGGATGAACCAAGAGCGTCAAGAACGTGCCAGGCGCAATCGGGAAGCGCAAGGTACCGGGCAAACCCATGTTACATCACGTGCCCGGCGTGACGATAGGCCTTCAGATCGTGAGAGATATCAAGGCTCAGGGCTGAGAGCAGGTGATCCCGATTTTTCCCACACACCAAACCCCAGACGTCGCCCTTGACGGCGTGCTTTTTGAGCATAGCGGGTGAGCGGCCAATCTTGGGGCCAAAGGGGCCAGTCTTCGGGCTGAGCACTCTGCACACCCTCTTGATACATAAGTGTGTCTTGCAAGGCCAGGTTCTCTAACACAAAACCAATGTAAGAAGGATCATCAGAGGCAAAGACAAAAAGACCGCCAGGCACCAACAAGCGGCTGATATGGGCGAGGGTTTGCAGATTGAGCAGGCGGCGCTTATGATGCTTTTTTTTGGGCCATGGGTCAGGAAAGAAAACGTGAATGCGATGAAACGTTTGATCAGCTAAGGTTGGCCATAATGTTTGTATAGGGTCAGAGGAAAGGCGCACGCGTTTTTTGAGATGGGGCGCCTGATGAATCTGTGTCAGCACCTTTATAAGGCCGTTTTGAAAAGGTTCAACCCCCAGTATGCCCACATCTTTTTGTGTCTGGAGGGTGTGAATAAGATGCTCGCCACCGCCAAACCCAATGTCAAGAATACGTTCTTTGATGGCAGATGAATCTACAAAGGCTTTAGTCCATGCCTTTGGATCATAGGTGATTGAGGGCCACTCTTCTTCAAAAAGAGCGCGGGCCTGTGGACTCATTTTTTTGCCGAGCCTTCGCCCATAAAAAAAATGTTTGGGACGCATCATGATGTTTTTTTCCGCAACCGCCGCCGTTTTTTTGTGATCGGTGTTGTTTGCCATAAAATGGTGAGGAAAAGTAGGGCACAACTCAGCCAAAAGAAGGTGTATCCTAGGGTTTGAAAGAGGGTAGGCTCAAGAGGTTTGGGCAGCGCAAAGTCAATCACGCCTTGAGAAGAGATGGGCAGTTGTTTCAGCACCTGGCCATAGGGGGACACAAGACAAGAGATCCCTGTGTTGGTCACGCGCACAAGCGGCACGCCTTCCTCAATCGCGCGTAATCGCCCAATGTCTAGGTGTTGGTAAAGGCCCCAACTTTCTCCAAACCAGGCATTGTTAGTCAATTCCAAAAGCCAATGTGGCCTTTTTAATGTTTGTGCCACGTGATTGCTGAAGGCCGTGTCAAAGCATATCAGCGGTGAGAAGGGAGGAAGATTCTCTGTGTGAAACGTTTTGATGTGGGGGCCGGGTGTGAAATCGTGACGGTCTAGGGTCAGGGCTTTGATGTGATCAAAAGGTAGCCAATGCCGCCCGGGGATATACTCACCAAAAGGCACAAGGTGATACTTGTCATAAATGTGTGTGAGCTCACCATTGTGACGCACAACCGCAAGACTATTGTGCAGTTTATGTCTTTCTCTGCGCATCACCCCGGTGATCAAGGTTTGGGGAAAGCGTATGGGGAGTGGCACACCAATTTTTTGTGACCCTTCACACCAAAAAGGAAAGGCAGCTTCAGGCCATAAGATATGTGTGAGTGGTTTTTTGCTAGGAAGCTGCGTCAGGGTGGTGAGGGTCGTTAAAATAGAAGAAGTTTTATCACGGTTCATCTTATCTTTCTGTGAGATATTGGGTTGAACAAGACGTAGCCATGGCTTGGCGTGATAGGTTAGAGGCTGCATACGTTGATGACCCCAAAAACTGATGACAAAAATGATGAAGGTGAGGGCCCCTGTGAAGGCCAGGCGCACGCGGAAAGACAGCGTCTTGGCTGCCCAGAGATAAGGGATTGATAGGAAAAAAAGGGTGAGCACACTGAGACCATAGCTGCCAACCACAGAAACCGTTTGCATAATAAAAAGGTTTTCACCCCAGATGTGGGCGAAAAAATTCCAAGGAATGCCCCCAAAAACCAAAGATCCGCGCACCCACTCTGCCAAACTCCAGCTGAGGATCAAGGATAGATAGGCGGCCAGGGTGCCAAAGTTTGAGATGCTAAAAAAAGAAAGAATGGCCGCTAACAGGCCCACATGGATGCAGGCAAAGACAATGGGGATAACAACAAAGCAGAATGGGATCAAATACCAAAACTTATCTAGCTCGACATACATGGACAAGGTGATCCAGTAGAAACCGACCAAGAAAAAACCAAAGCACCAGGCAAAAAAGACACACAGGCCTTCAATCAAAGGGAGTGGCTCAAGAATCTTGAAAAGGCCCAGCATGCCTATACTTAAGAAGGGCCAGAAATAAAGGGGCGGCAGCGCGCACGCCGAAAAGGCACCCAAGGCAACAGCCATGAAGAGGCTGATTTTCATATGAAAGGAAGAGAGCGTTAACAAAGACATTGATTATGAAGAATCTTTAGACACCACAACAGCCACACAATTAATCTTGCGAACATTCGCATGTATGATTCTAAAATGAAAAGGTGCGTCAGGGGAAACAATTTTATCATGATCCTTTAGCTTATGTCTCGCCATGGGGCGTACCAGGGTATGAATGGAGGGGGATGCTTTGCATTTTGTTATGCGTAATGGATGTTCTGGATGCAGGCAGTTGCTGCTGCCAATATCAGATGTACGGATCATCGTCTGGTCTACCTGAAAGATTTTTGCCTGCAAGACAATATCATGTGCTTTTGTACTGTATTTTGTTAAGGCGTGAAAACCCTTTTTTGCAAAACCGGTCCATCATGGCGGGTCAAAGGGGGACGATAAACCCAATTGATGCAGAGTTTTTGTTTCGTGGGCACGCATGATGTGCGCCTCTGCTTCTGTTTGGTGATCAAACCCCATGAGATGTAAGGTGCCATGAATCACCATGTGTATCAGATGGTGTGAAAAGGCAATCTGCAGATCCCGACTTTCTGAGAGAATTTGCTCAAAACCCAAAACAATATCGCCCAACAATCTCCATGACGGGATAGGGGAAGACGCTGGGAAAGCCAACACGTTGGTGGGTTTATCGATGTTACGGTATTGCGCATTATAGCGTCTGATGACGCGGTTGCTTGTAAACAGAAAGCTGACCTGTCCCTGGCGGTGAGAGGGAATATGTTGAGCCAGCGTGCCTAAAAGATGATCAAGCCAGGGCGTTGTGGGCACAAAGAAAGGCGCCCACGTTTTGGGATTGGTGATCTGTAAAACAGAGGTCAAGGGGCTGGATGACATGAGGGTAACAAGGGTTTTAAAAAATGGCTTTCACATCAGAAGGGGAGAAGCAACAAGCCAGGATGGGTTTGCGCTATGTCTCTGACGTGGCAGGTTTGGATGGCTGTTCATTTTCATGACCCAGGGCACTTTTGACAACGCGTTGCGTTTTTTCGGCCAGTTTGCCTGTTTTCAACAACGTTGTAATTTCTTCCCCTGTGAGTGTTTCTTTTTCAAGAAGATTTTTAGCTAAAAGATGCAGGTCTTTCTTTTTATCTATCAATAACTTTTTAGCTTTAGCATAGCAGTCATCAACAATCTTTTTCGTTTCTTGATCCAATGTTTCCGCGGTGGCTTCAGAGACTGTTTTGCTCAGCCCACTCCACGGTCCTTCTTGCGAGGATTCACCGTAAAACACAGCACCCATTTTGTCACTCATCCCCCATTCTGTGACCATGTGACGGGCAATATGTGTGGCGCTCTTAATATCAGAAGAGGCACCTGTGGTGACTTTTTCCTCACCAAAAATCATGTGTTCGGCAATGCGTCCGCCCATAGCCACCATGATGTCAGCCAACAGACGTTCTTTAGATACGGAAATACGATCTTTCTCAGGCAAACGCACCACCATGCCTAAGGCATGTCCTCTGGGAATAATGGTGGCCTTGTGGATAGGATCTGAGGTAGGCGAATAATACGCCACAATGGCATGACCTGATTCGTGGTAGGCGGTAAGGCGCTTTTCTTCTTCGGTCATGACCATGGATTTTCTTTCGGCGCCCATGATGACTTTATCTTTGGCATCTTCAAAGTCTTCCACAGAGACCACACGCTTATTGCGCCTGGCAGCAAGCAGGGCCGCTTCGTTCACCAGGTTGGCAAGGTCAGCGCCTGAAAAGCCAGGTGTGCCACGGGCAATGGTGCGTGTATCCACGTTAGGGGCCAGCGAAACCTTCTTCATATGCACCTGAAGAATCTTTTCACGTCCATTAATGTCTGGGTTGGGCACACTGATCTGGCGATCAAATCGGCCTGGCCGCAAAAGCGCCGGATCCAACACATCAGGCCTGTTGGTAGCCGCAATAAGAATTACCCCTTCAGCAGATTCAAACCCGTCCATTTCCACCAGAAGTTGGTTGAGGGTTTGTTCCCGTTCATCATTACCGCCACCCATGCCGGCACCGCGATAGCGACCCACAGCATCAATTTCATCCACAAACACAATGCACGGGGCATTCTTTCTGGCCTGTTCAAACATGTCGCGCACACGAGAGGCGCCCACACCTACAAACATTTCCACAAAATCAGAGCCTGAAATAGAGAAGAAAGGCACAGAAGCCTCACCGGCGATGGCCTTGGCCAATAAAGTTTTCCCTGTGCCGGGTGGGCCCATCAGCAACACGCCTTTGGGAATTTTGCCGCCCAATTTTTGAAATTTTCGCGGACTGCGGAGAAAATCAACAATTTCCTGTAGGTCAGCTTTGGCCTCATCAATGCCCGCCACATCATCAAAGGTGATTTTGGCCACCTTTTCGTCCAAAAGGCGCGCCCGTGATTTGCCAAAACCCATGGCCCGACCTGATCCGCCTTGCATTTGCTTAAGGAAGAAAAACCACACACCAATGAGCAACAGCATGGGAAACCATGACAACAAGATTTGAATAAAGGAGGGCGATCCTTCTTCTTGAGGCGCAGCTGCAATAGACACGCGGTGGGAGAGCAGCTTAGGAATCAAATCATTTTCTTGTGACGGCACATAGGTCTGAAACTTTTGCCCATTTTTCAAGTGCCCAAAGATTTGTTCTCCACGAATCAACACAGAGTGCACGCGCGCACTTTCCACGCTGGAGAGGAAATCAGAATAGCGCAACGTGTTTACAGAAGGTTTGGGTGTCTTTTGATACAGGCTAAACAAGGCTGTAAAGAAAACAGCAATGATCACCCATATGGCAAGGTTTTTTCCATGTTGTTTCAGCAAGGAAGAAGATCTCCGGTCAAAAAAAGGCAACAACCCCATTATAACACAAAATAGATTGATAAAAAAGATTCTGGCGCATGGGTCCGGAAACCCGCTTATTCTTGTCTTGTTTTTTTTGGGCGCAAAGACTAGTGTGATGGCGATGCCTTCGGTTTTTTGTTCCATGTCCTTTCTTCTTCAATTTCTTGGTGATGTATGGCCTTTTCTGCTTGTTTTGACCCCGCTCGTGTTTTTTCATGAGCTGGGACACTATCTTGTGGCGCGCTATGTGGGCGTTAAAATCGATGTGTTTTCTATTGGTTTTGGGCCTGAAATTTTTGGCTGGCATGATCGGTTAGGAACAAGATGGAAAGTGTCGTGGATTCCTTTAGGCGGTTATGTCAAAATGCATGGTGATGCAGATGCGTCGAGCCGTCCTGAACAAGATCTCTCGCCAGAAGTTTTGGCTCAAACGATGCACGGGAAAACACCGCTTCAGCGCATGGCTATTTCTTTTGCAGGCCCCTTGGCAAATTATATTTTGGCCGTTGTGTGTTTTGCTTTTATTTTTCTCGTACGTGGCGTTGACCAGTGGGACTGTGTCATTCAAGCGCCTGTACCACAAAGTCCCGCTTTTGAAGCCGGTCTTCAAAAAGATGATCACATTGTGGCTGTAAACAACCGACCTGTATCAACGTTTCATGATATCGTGCGTCACGTGCGTCAAGATGAGGGTCAATCTTTGCTTTTGCGTATCAAGCGTCAAGAGGCTACGCAGGATATCGTGATTGAGCGAGAAAAATTGGCTGCGTTTGGCGGGCGGTTGGGCATCATGCCGGCGCGCTCTTTTGTGGAACGCGTCAATCCCTTTCAAGCGGTTTCTATGGCGTTTGGGCGTGTGATCTCTTTGTCTGTGGATATTGCGTCCAACATTTGGGGTATGCTGACGGGGAAGGTGTCCTCCGAAGGGATGGGGGGCGTTTTGATGATTGGCAAGATGGCCCGCGATGTTTCCTTAAGCGGGTTTCTTCCGCTGGTGATTTTTTTGGCGATCTTGTCGGTAAGCCTTGGCTTTTTTAACCTCTTGCCCATTCCCATGTTAGATGGCGGCCATATTTTATTATGTGTGGCTGAGTTGGTGGTGGGTAAAAAGCTGTCTGAAGCCTTTGTGGAATGGTTTTTCCGTGTGGGTTTTGTGCTGATTATTATGCTTTTTTTGTTTACAACGTGGAATGATTCGAAACGCCTCGGGATCATTGCCTTTTTTCAGAGAATGTTCGCGTGAGACGGTTTGTTTTCTGTTTTGTTTTGTTATGTGGTTTTTTTCCCGCTTTGCACGGTCTTTTCATTAAAGACATTGTTGTGCGCGGCATTGTGCGCATCGATCGCTCTTTTGTTTTGTCACATATTTCTGTTCGTAAGGGCCAGGATGTCTCAGAGGCGGATCTTGAGAAAATGCTTCAAGAGCTTTTCCTGACGGGTCTTTTTGCAGACGTAAAGGGCCAAATCAAAAACCAGACACTCTATATCACGGTGACAGAGAATGAGGTTTTCAATCGGATCGTTTTTGAAGGCAACAAAAAAATTGATAGCGAAGCCTTAAGCAAAGAAATTGATTTGAAACCCCGCCAGGTATACACGCCCTATCGCGTGCAAAAAGCGGCGCAACAGGTGCGGGATCTTTATCGCATGAAAGGGCATGTTGGCGCTGTGGTTGAGCCCAAAATCATTCGCAGACCCCAAGGCCGTGTGGATTTGATTTTTGAAATTCAAGACGGGCGGCCTCAAAAGATTGATGCCATTCTCTTCCAAGGGAACAAGCATTTTTCTGCCAGTGATTTGCGTGGGGTGGTTCTGACGAAGGAGAGTCGCTGGTGGCGCTTTTTGTCATCAGCCGATACCTATGAGCCTGACCGTCTTGTGTATGACCGTGAACTTCTTTATCGCCACTATCGCGATCATGGGTATGCTGATGTGGATGTTGTGTCTGTGTTGACAGAGCTGTCTTCCAATCAACAACATTTTTACATTACGTTCCATGTTCAGGAGGGGGATCTTTATCATTTTGGCACCATCGACCTGACATCCAAGGTGCCCGATTTTGATGTCAAAGAGCTTCGCTCTCTGTTAGAGCCTCAAGAAAAAAATGTGTTTAACTATTCTAAGATTGAGCGCACTGTTTTTAATATCAACCGCTTTTTGAGTGAGAAGGGTCTCTTTTACGGGGTGGAGACGGACATCCGGACCGATAAAGAGGGAAAGAAAATCCATGTCACATTTGTGATTGTGCCTAAAAAACCCATGTATGTGGGCAATATTTGGGTGCGCGGGAACATCGCCACGAATGATGATGTGATTCGTCGTGAAAGCATTGTTGCACCGGGAGACCCGCTGACCAATTTTAAAATTGAGCGCACCCGGCAAAAAATAACAAACCTTGATTTTTTCAAAACGGTGGACGTGCAGGTAGAAGATGTGCCAGAGACGCCTGATCAAAAAGATGTGGTGATTCAGGTGGAAGACAAATCCACTGGAGAGCTCATGTTCTCAGGAGGCTATTCGACAGCTGATGGTCCTCTTTTTGAAGTCAAAGCCGCAGAGCGTAACTTTTTGGGGCGCGGGCAGGAATTAGAGTTTAAGGGTACGGTGGCGCGACGTACAAAAGGCGTGGTGTTAGGGTTTATGGAGCCCTATTTCCTGAGTCGCCGCCTTGAAGCGGGTGTGGATTGTTTTGCCCAGCAAACACGTCAAGACACCCTCGGCTCATTCCAGGGTGGGTATTCACGTAACTATTTGGGCGCCGGCTCTCGGCTAGGATTTTATTTAGACACCTATCTCTTTGAACGGTTTCGTTATTCTATCCGAAAGGAAACCTTTAAAAACAACAAAACACAATCCGTTTTCTATCAAGAAATGGGGAGAGACGTTGTGTCACAATTGGGGCATGACCTTATTTATGACCGACGCAACAACATGGCTGAACCCACAGGTGGTGGGTATTGTGGACTGACCACAAACTATGCGGGCCTGGGCGGCAGTGTTCATTTTTTGGGCAATGATGTGGTGTTTGGTTATTACTGGGCTTTGGATAATGATCGTGATTTGATTGTGCGTCTGCGTGGTCGTTACGGCATCATCGTCGGCTGTGGTGGCCCTTTACGGGTGACCGATCACCTCTTTATGGGGGGTGAGAGCGTACGCGGGTTTGAAGAAGTGGGTATTGGGCCAAGAGACGGCACAACGGGGGATGCCATTGGTGGTCGACAAAGTTTTTTGACGAATATCGAACTTTCCTATCCGTTAGGCAAAAAAAGCTTTGGCCTCACCGGTTTCCTTTTTAATGACTGGGGCAGTTTGTGGTCTTCGGGGGAGGCCTCGGGGCCTTATGGTGATCGCATTGTGAGCAACCAGTTCTTTATCCGAAACTCTGTGGGGTTTGGGATCCGATTCCAGTCGCCTTTTGGGTTGCTTGGGTTTTCCCTCGGGTTTCCTATGAAGAAGATGAAGGGTGTTGATAAGAGGCAAGTTTTCCGTTTGAATATAGGAACGGAGTTTTAGGTAGATGGCCCCCGGGGCCTTGAATGTCGAACAGTCAAGAGAGGTTTATTTATGGTTAACACGCGTTTTTTTGAGCGACAAAAATCCTTACCTTTGAAGGATATAGCCACGCTGGCAGGGGCCACTTTGTGGGCCGGTGACGGCAGCTTATTGATTGAACATGTGGCGCCTCTTGAATCGGCAGGGCCTCATGATCTTTCTTTTGTCCGTAATATCAACTATTTACCTTATCTAGATCACACACGCGCAGGGGCCGTGCTTGTGGATGAGCAGTATCGCGACCGTGTGCCTCAAAAAACCGCTGTGTTAGCGATGAAGCATCCAGAAAAGGGTCTTTTTAAGGTGCTGAACGTGCTGTATAAAGAGCCACCCTCCTTAAGCGGGATTCATCCGAGTGCTGTGATTCATGAGTCTGCGCAGGTAGGCCTTGGGTGCTCTGTGGGACCTGGGGTTGTGATTGAAGAAGAAGCGGTTATCGGTGAGCGCTGCGTGATTGGGGCCGGCAGCGTGATCGGCCGACGTGTGACCATGGGCGCTGACTGCCATATAGGTCCACATGTGACGCTTATGTATGCAACGCTTGGTCATCACGTGCGGCTCAAACCAGGTGCGCGCATTGGGCAAAGTGGGTTTGGATTTTTTCTAAGCGAAGATGACAGCCAGGATCGTATGACCCAGCCTCAATTGGGCGGTGTGACGGTGGGTGATTATGTGGAGATTGGTGCTAACACGACCGTTGATCGCGGTAGCGTGAGAGATACGGTGATTGAATCATATGTGCGCATCGATAACCTGGTGCAAATTGCTCATAATGTGCATGTGGGGAAAGGGTCTGTGATCGTGGCTCAAGTGGGCATTGCGGGAAGCGCAACCCTTGAAGAAGGGGTGGTTTTGGGCGGACAAGTGGGTGTTGCAGGGCATTTAACCCTCAAACGTGGCGCACGTGTGGCCGCCCAAAGCGGCGTCATGAGAAACGCGGAGGCCGGAGAAGTTTTGTCTGGGTCTCCTGCCATGCCTCACCGGCTTCATTTCAAAATGCTTGCCATGCTCAAGAATTTGACCCAAAATCGGGGGAAGTAAGCTTTGGAAAAGTTTATAAAGTAAGTTGGGAAGTAAGTTCGTGTTAGAAAAGAATGATCATTTTGCAGAGGAAAATGTCTCCTCTGTTGAGAGCGCCGAGGTTTTGGAAACAGAAGATCTTTTTCGCCTTTTGCCCCATCGCTCGCCGTTCCTAATGGTGGACCGTCTCACAGATATTCATTTAGGTGAAAGTGTTGTGGGGATTAAGAATGTCACCTTTAATGAGTGGTTTTTTGTGGGGCATTTTCCTAAAAAGCCGGTGATGCCAGGTGTCTTGATTGTGGAAGCGCTTGCGCAGACGGCCGGTGCATTGGTAATGTACACCTTGGAAAAAGCGGGCAACAATATTGATGATTCCCTTGTTTATTTTATGTCCATAGAAAAAGTACGGTTTCGTAGGCAGGTGTTGCCCGGGGACTGTCTTCATTTGCATGCGCGTAAGATTCATCAAAGAAACCAGACGTGGCGTTTTGAGGGTGAGGCGCGTGTTAACGGTGTTCCTGTGACGCAGGCTACCTATACGGCTATGATTCAAACATGAATGTCAAGCTGGTTTTATCGGCCCCACGTCTTGTGTTTTGCTGTGTTTTTTTTTAGCCTCTACGCATGCGCTCGTAGCTCAATTGGATAGAGCACCAGACGACGGAGCTGGGGGTTAGGAGTTCGAATCTTCTCGAGCGCACCACATTCTTATGAAACCCTCAGCCTATGAAAATCTCAGCTTCTTGCATCTGAGAAGAAAGATCATCAGACGTCTCTTTTGGTGCCATCAAGAGTATTTGGCGGCGTCTATAAGTGCCTACAGGCGCGGTGTTTGTGGTTAAAAAGATGCAAACAAAAATAGATAGCCTAGGGGGCGATACCCTAAGAGGTGGGAGATGAGAGATCAGAGCCTAGAACCGGTTATCTCACAAAGCGTAATTTTTCAGCTGAAGCTTCAGAGGAGGAGGCCTCAGATGAGAGGGTCGCTTCTTTTATGGCCTGTATCTCTGCTTGTGCGTCATCATCGTTGATAAAGCGAATCTCCCGAGCTTCACGACCCCGTTCTGTGAAAAGAACCTTTGTGGATACGCGTTGCCCATGGAGCAGCCTGTCAACGTTGAGATCCTTTAAAGAACCGGTGTGAAAGAAAATATCTCGCCCACCATCATCGGCTTCAATAAAGCCATATCCTCGCAATACATTGAACCATTTGACAACACCTGTGGTCTCTTCAAGCGTTAAAGGAATGTCCTGAGGCTGGTTGGTGACGCTATTGACGCTATAGACCTTGGTCACATAAAAACCGCGCTCTCCCTGCTCAATATCGCACACAATTTCATCCCCCTGCGCCACATGCTGACAGCCAACGCTTTCTAAGAGAGAGAAGTGTATGAAAATATTCGATACGCCTTGTTCAGCAAGCTCGAGGAATCCATATCCTTTTTTGAGGCTGAACCACTTTACGGAACACGTCGGCTTGCTTTGTATTTTTTCACCATCTTGACAATGTTTTTTTGCATACCCCATATACTTCACTCGCTTATCTGTCAAAAAAATTATTAAGAGGACTCTATTCTATTTAGAACACATCATATTTTATTTTTTTTGTCAAAAATGTTTTTATTTTTTATAAACATTTTGATATTTTTTTTTGATTGTGACCCGAACCATCGACGATACTATTCGCTTGTACTGCTCTCTCATTGTAGTTACCTTTGCAGCATAAGAGAAAGAAAAACGGGACGGTCTTGAATGTTTGGGAATACTTGTGCGAGATGGTCAGGTTATTTGGGGTTCTTCTTGCCAAAAGCGCATCTTGACCAGATGCCCTGTGGTGTTGTCTTTTATAAAAAATCTGGTCAAAAGTTCATTTTGAATCATTATGCAGAAGCATTATTGGGTCCATGTCCTTCTTTTGAGGCTGTCAAAAAAATCTGCGCCGAGAATGACAAAAAAATTGTTGATCAGGTGGGTGAGGCCTTAACCCAGGCCAAGAATGCTTTTTTTTCATTTCAGGTCGTTGTCCAGGGTGTGCACCAAAATATAACCTGGCACGTCAAGCCCTTAAGTCGCTATCGTGGCTTTATTTTTATTGAAAAAACAACCTTACCTGAAGGAGTGGGCCTTGGGTCTACGTCACTTGCGCGGATCATGGACTGTTTGCCGACACCGGTGGTGATGAAGGATGCCTCGTCTAAGATACAATATGCCAATGAGGCTTTTTTAGATTGGCTAGGTCTTGAAAAAGAAAACGTTTTTCAAAAAAAAATGACAGACCTGAGTGCGGATGGTATTGAGAAGTCTGAAGCCGCAGGCCCCAGGACCATTTGGCTTAAAGATTGTGGGGGGTATCGTCGTCAAGGCATGTTGAGTGCGGATATTCCGGTGGACCATCAAGGACAACAAGCCTGCTTTGTTGTTCCCCATGCCTCGGAAATGAACGTGGAAGGCAAAGCTTACCTAGCGCTTCTGCTTGAAAATATGCCCATGCCAGCCCTTCTGCTTAACCATCAGGGCATGATTATGTTGGTGAACAGTGCTTTTGAGCACCTGATTCGCGAGAGAAAAATATTGGGGCGCTCACTGAATGACTGGTTAGAAAAGAACATGCAGGGTCGTTATCGTGACTTTTTAAAAAAGGCGCGCCGGCAAACCAAAAGTGGGGAGTTTTTCCTGGCAAAACTCACGGGCAAAAGTGCACGTTATATGCGCCTTTATGCCAACTATGTGTCTACCCAAGATTGGGACCCGATGGGCTGTTTTTTTGTGCTCCTTTATGATGTGACGGATCTGAAAAAAAGGGAGATTCAAAATATTGAGTCTCAAAAACTTCAAGCCTTAGGCCAACTCGCCAGTGGCATCAGTCATGACTTTAACAATCTTCTCACAGCGATGCTGGGTTTTTGTGATTTGCTGTTACAGCGCCACTCGCCGCAAGATAAATCGTTTACAGATATCATGCAGATCAAACAAAACGCCAACCGCGCCGCCAATCTTATTCGGCAGCTTTTGTTATTTGCCAAACAAACGGCTTCTGTGCCTAAACTTTTTAACCTGCGTGAATGCTTGAATGAAATGTCGTTTCTCTTGAGGCGCCTTATTGGCGTGACGGTGGAGCTGCGTATGGAGCATGATCGCTCTATTAAAGACATCTATGCAGATCAAGGACAGATTGAGCAGATTGTGATGAATTTGGCGATCAATGCCCGTGATGCAATGCCCAGGGGGGGCGCGCTCACCTTCCGTACAGGCCATGTGATGTTGGATAAGGGAAAAACGCTGATCTCTTCCTCTTTGGGGGCAGGCAGTTATGTGACCATTGATGTAGAAGATACAGGCTGTGGGGTGCCGGCAAAGAATTTGCGCAAAATTTTTGATCCTTTCTTTTCAACCAAAGAGTCCAGTGGTGGAACGGGGCTTGGCCTGTCAACGGTGTCTCAGATTTTGAAAAAAATGAAGGGAGGCGTTGATGTTGTAAGCACGGTGGGTGAGGGCACAAAATTTACACTTTATCTTCCCCGTGACCAGGAGGCTGTAGAAGCCAAAAAGCCTGAAGCAGAGCCGTCAACCCATGGGCAATTTTTTGATTTTTGGGAGTCTGCCAGTATACTGATCGTGGAAGATGAAGATCCTGTTCGATTGTTTGTGGCTCGCGGGCTGAAAAGTAAAGGATATGAAGTGTTTGAGGCGCGTGATGGTATGCAAGGGCTAGATATCATCAAACACCATAAAGAAATTCGGTTGCTGATTACCGACATTATGATGCCAGGTATGGATGGCCCCACGTTGGCCAATAAGGCGTATCAACACAACCCGCATTTGGAGATTATTTTTGTCTCAGGCTATCCTAATGAAAATGTGTATGAGCAGTTGAATTTTTCCAAATCACAAGCACATTTTTTGCCAAAGCCCTTTAATCTGGATGAGTTGACGAAAAAAGCCCATCAAGCCCTTATGAGGAGGAAAGCCCTTGCCTGAGGCGCGTGTGGTCACTTTTGGGTGTCGTTTGAACTTTTTTGAATCAGATGTGATGGCCAGTCATCTCAAGGCGCAGGGGCAACAGAATGTCATTGTGTTGAACTCTTGTGCTGTGACGCGCGAGGCTGAGCGGCAGGTGCGCCAGAGCATCCGTCGCCTTAAACGTGAAAACCCTCAGGCAAAAATTGTTGTGACCGGTTGCAGTGCGCAGCTTGATCCCACCACGTATGCCCGTATGCCCGAAGTTAGCCTTGTGCTCGGCAATAAAGAAAAGATGCAACAAGAAAGCTTTCGCAAAGCCGCAGGCGTTTTTGTGAGCGGAGGCGTCGATGTTCAGGAGGGTCTGACGACGTTCCCCCAACCCTCAAAGAAAGGCCGTGCGTTTTTAAAGATTCAAGATGGCTGTAAGCATGCATGCACGTTTTGTGTCATCACCCACGCTCGGGGAGAGAGCCAAAGTTTGCCCTTAGGCAGCCTGTGTCAGCAGGCACACCATCTTTTGGCGGCAGGGACAAAAGAAATCGTGTTAACAGGGGTGAATGTGACATCTTATGGCGAAGACTTGCCCGGCCCCCTCACCTTTGTGTCTATGATTAAGCGCCTATTGCTTAATGTGCCGTCGCTGACAAGGTTGCGCCTTTCGTCTTTAGACCCAGCGGATTTGGGCGATGATTTCATCGATTTGATTGCAGAAGAGAAACGCATTCTGCCTCACTTTCATCTCAGTTTACAGGCAGGTGCTGACTTGATTCTCAAGCGCATGAAGCGTCGCCATCTAAGACACGATGTCATGACGCTTTGTCGACGGATAAGAGAAGTACGCCCTGAGGCCATAGTGGGCGCAGATGTGATCACAGGCTTTCCCACAGAAACAGATGCGCACTTTGAAGACACGCTTTCCTTGGTGGAGGCGTGCACGATATCTATGTTACATGTGTTTCCTTATTCGCCGCGCCCGGGCACGCCGGCAGCGCGGATGCCTCAGGTAGATCGCGTCCTAGCCACGGCGCGCAGTCAAAAACTGCGGACGTTAGGTCAGAGCCTTCTTTGTCAAGAGCTTAAAAAGCATGTGGGTCAACCCCTACGCGTATTGCTTGAGAAAAAAGATTTTGGACATAGTGATCATTTTGCCCCCGTGATGGTGGAAGGCGCCTGTGAAGAGGATGCGGGGCATGAAGTGTGGGTGGAGGTCACAGATGTGAAGCACGTTGCCGGAAAATGGCACCTTGTGGGGACGACGTTAGGAGACCAAGAGAAGGGGCGTTCTCATGTGGTCTAGTCGTTTCCGAGAAGGGCTGGCCCGCTCACGGCAGCATATTGGCAACTATATGGGCAGCCTGTGGCGCAAAAAAAAACTTGATGCTCAGTCTTTGGGAGAACTCGAATCTCTGTTGCTGGAAGCCAATTTTGGGGTGCATTTTACCACGCATTTTCTTGATCAGGTGCAGAAAAACACTTCGCCCACGTTATCGCTTCAAGAGTGTTTGGCGCAAGAGCTTACCGCCTTTCTGACGCCTTTTATGGCGCCGTTTCCTGATCCAAAGGGGGCTCATCCTTTTGTGTGTATGTTTGTGGGCGTGAATGGAAGCGGTAAAACCACGACAGCCGCAAAAATGGCTAAGGCCTATCAACAAAAAGGCCACAGCGTGGCCTTGGTGGGGGCAGACCTCTTTCGGGCCGCAGCCACAGAGCAAGCCTCTGTATGGGCCGATCGCGTGGGCAGCTCTTTTTATCAGGCGAGCCAGCATCGAGATAGTGCGTCTCTGGCCTATGATGCTTTTGAATGGGCCCAACAGGAAAAGAAGGATTGCCTTTTCATTGATACAGCGGGCCGCTTGCATACACAAAAAAACCTGATGGATGAGCTTGAAAAGATGTGCCGCGTATTAAAGCGTAAAGAGCCCACAGCCCCTCATGCCTGTTTGCTGGTGATAGACGGCACGGTAGGTCAAAATGCGTTGAGCCAGGGAAAGCTTTTTCAGCAAGCGGCGCCCTTAACGGGCATTGTGATGACAAAGGTTGATGGCACAAACCGCGCGGGCATTGCGGTGCATTTGGTGGATACGCTCAAAATCCCCATTGTGGCCTTTGGGGCCGGTGAGGGCGCGGATGATCTTTATCCAGCCGATGCAAAGCTCTTTGCGCGCAGCCTGGTCGGTCTTGAGGCTACGTCCTAGTTTTTGTGACGCCGCGGCTTGAAGGACGGGTTGTCTTTTGTGCAGCCAGAGGCTTCTTGAGCGGCGATGAAGGAAGCAGCCTTGGCAAACGCGCGCGTGAGATCCTCAAAAGAATCGTCATAGCAAGCCAGGGTAGGAATAACCACCATATGAAGATCCGTCGTAAGGGGCAGGGGAGAGAATGTCACTTGCATGGCCTCTTTAATGCGTCGCCGAATCCGGTTACGTACCACTGCTTTTTTGGCCAGTTTTTTTGAGGTAATCAGTCCTCTTAAAAGAGATGCTTGGGGGAGCGCAGGCGAAGAAGCAGCCTTTGTGGCATGAAAGACGCCGTTCTCACTCGCAACAAAAGAAAAGTGAACCCTAAAGTGGGGGCAACGCCATACACGGCTTTCTCGCCGCAATTGCTGAAAATGCTTTTTCTTCTGCAAAGACGCAATGCGCACAGGCACGAGCGCTAGCTAGGCAGATAGTTTTTTACGACCCTTTGACCGTCTTCTAGACAAACAGCGTTGCCCAGAGGGGGTCTCCATCCGGGAGCGAAAGCCGTGCCGCCTTTTACGAACCAAAACACTGGGTTGATATGTGCGTTTCATGATGACCTTACCCTTTTAACTCAACACAGATGCCTGCGTGCAACATTAACGATCCTTCTTTTTAATAAGGCTATTATACTCAATGGAAAGTTTTTTCACAGCCCAGATCCACGCCAAGACAATGATGAACAAAATTCCGGCCAGATAGGGAGCAATGGCCATTTGTGTGCTGGCACCACCCAAGGCAGAGAGAAGAATCAACTGAATCCATCCACCGCCTGACTTGCCCATACGGCCGCCCACCACGTCAATGGCTGCTTTACCTTTGATCTTCATTTCCTGATCAAGGGGGATATAGGCCATCTCGCGTGTAGGATCAAACAAGGCATACTTTGTGCCCTTGCTGAGCACATTTTGACCCATGCCCGCATACACAGCTGCCATCAGCGGCGTCAGGCCGGCAAAAGCAATGGCGCCCGCAAGCTCACTTTGCCACAACACAAAGGTGAAAAACAAAAAGCCTGTGACCATAATCATAACAGGTGTGGCTACCGCCGCAGGAAACCAACCAAAACGACGAACAACGCCTTTGGTAGAGTAAAGAATCAAGATGGTGATGGGGCCGAGCCAACTGTATAAGTCACCCATAAAATTGGTGTAACTGAGCGTATCAGGATAGGCCTGCTTGACGGCCGACTTCCAGGTGACCTCCACCAAGTTGATGCTCATACCATAACCCAGCACCAAAATGGTAATATAGCCCAGGTATTTGGAAGAGCCAAGATAACGAATGCTTTCCATGATCGACATTTTGGGCTTACTAGCCTTCTTGCCCTTTTTCTCAGAATCCGGCACATCGTTATAAAACTCAGGATCCTTCATCAGATAGTTGTTCATCCAATAATAAAGACCCGCAATACCGAGGCCCGAGATGACCACCAGCAAGATCAAATTTTGCAAGGTCATGCCAAAAAAGCCCTCCGGCGAAATGCCCGCAGGCACGGTGGAAAAGTGTTTGAGCGATTGCCCCGCAGCAATCAAGGCCACATTCCCGACGATGCCCACCATGGGATAGAAGCGCTTGGCTTCATGGGTGGGTGTGATCTGGTTGGCAAACTGCCAAAAAAGCAGGTTGGTGCCAATGTTGCCCCAAAGCTCAGCCAGCACATAAAAAAGAGAATACGTCCACAACCCATAAATGGGGAATACCCATTTAAAATAGGGAAAAGCGGCCTGAAGGCCCGCAATACTTTCAGGTGTGGGGTGAAGAAAGTCTTTGGCCGGATAGATCACATACGCAAACAGCGCAAAAAAGACAATAAAAGGAAACAGGCACGTATAATACAACGCCTGACGAGACAACATATTGCTGAGCTTTGAAAACAAAAGCACAAAGAGAATCGATGCCGGCAAAACAACCCAGCTTTTGAGAAAGTTGACCACCTCAGCCCCCGAGCCTTGTGTGGCGATGATCATGGCATCCTTAAGGCTGCGCACGACGGTGTAGTTAAACAGAATCAAAAGCATGATGCAGGCCATGGGAATAAACTTTTTCATTTCATAGCCATGAATAGGCCACAAAATGGCGCGTAGCTTGGAAAACTCAGCCTGCTTTGTATCTGACATTGACGACAACCTCTTTAAAATCTCTCAACCCCGCGACACTCTTTCCCATGAAAGAGCCTATAAGGGATAAAAATACCTATCCTCCTTTATAAACATTTTTTTTACACTTTCCAAGTCCCCACCTGCGGCAAATAAACTTTTGCGCCGAAATAAAGAAAGAATTTGCAAACCCTCTCTACAATAAAAAGCGTCGTTTTAGGAAATTTTTTTTCAAGGGGGAACATGCTTAGGCCCTTTTTTTCTTATGAAGAGCTGATGAATTATGGAGGGCTTCTCGTCTTTTTACTTATCGGCATTTTTTTTTCATGTCTGTTCATGATTTTGGCCCGTCTCAGGGGCGGCAGTCGTCCCTATGCCGAGAAAAACAGCCCCTATGAGTGTGGATTTTCGCCCATGGGGTCGCTGGATGCTCCCTTCTCTATAAGGTTTGCCCTGGTTGCGATTTTATTTGTCATTTTTGATATTGAAATTGCCCTCTTGTTTCCGTGGGCCTTAACCTTCAGGCAGTTGGGCTGGCCTGGGTTTATTTCTGTGCTTTTCTTTTTGTCGATTTTGGCCGTTGGCTTTGTGTATGAGTGGTGTTCAGGCGCACTAGATTGGGAATAGATATCATGAGTTCAGAAAAATCTCCTTATCACATGGAAGCGGTCAAAATAGACCAGCAAGATCCAGATGCTTTGTTGAATGCCCTTGATGAGGGTATCAAAAAGCGTGGCTTTTTTGTGACCCAAGTTGACAAAGTGATTGCGTGGGCACAGACAGGTTCTATTTGGCCTGTGAGTTTTGGTCTTGCATGTTGCGCTGTGGAAATGATGCATACAGCAGGTTCAAGATATGATCTTGATCGATTTGGCATCTTTTTTCGGCCCAGCCCCCGTCAATCAGATTTGATGATTGTGGCCGGCACCCTCACCAACAAAATGGCGCCAGTGTTGCGCAAAGTTTATGACCAGATGGCCGAGCCTCGCTGGGTTTTGTCGATGGGGTCGTGTGCGAATGGTGGGGGCTATTATCACTATTCTTATTCTGTGGTGCGCGGGTGTGACCAAATTGTACCTGTGGATGTGTATGTCCCTGGGTGCCCACCTACGGCTGAAGCCCTGTTGTATGGCATTTTTGAGCTCAAGCGCAAAATGAAAAAACAGCGCATTTACCGCATAAGCTGACAAAGGATTGAAAGCATATGGCTGAGCGGACCCACATTCTCAAGACGCACCTTGGACCTTTGATCAAAAAGATGGAAGGCCGGCATCAAGATGTATCCATGGTAATCGAAAAAAAAGATGTGCTGACGGTTTTTCAAAAACTGCGTGACGATAAAGATCTGGCCTATACCCAGCTGATAGATCTTTGTGTGGTGGACTATTTGGGGCAAGAGAGCAAAAGGTTTCAAGGCGTCTATCATGTATTGAGCATGGACTATAACCATCGTCTTCGGGTCACGGTGGCGCTGGATGAGGATGAGCACCTGCCTTCGCTCACCAAATTGTTTTCAAGTGCCGGGTGGTGGGAGCGTGAGGCCTTTGACATGTTTGGCGTCGTGTTTGAGGGGCATCCTGATTTGCGGCGCATTTTGTCTGATTATGATTTTGACGGCTTTCCCTTGCGCAAAGATTTTCCTCTGACGGGCTATGTGCAGGTGCGTTATGACGAGGAGGAAGGTGCCGTTGTCAAAGAGCCGGTTCATTTGGCCCAAGCTTTTCGCACCTTTGAAACCCTAAGTCCTTGGGAGGGCATGGGGAGCGCCTTTCAGCGATTGTCTCTTGATAAGGAAAAACAGCCATGAGTGCCGAGGCAAAAAATCTTTACTCCATCAACTTTGGGCCTCAGCATCCTGCGGCTCACGGTGTGCTCAGGCTTATTCTCGAGTTAGATGGCGAGGTGGTAGAGCGCGCGGATCCCCATGTGGGTTTTTTGCACCGGGGCACAGAAAAGCTGATTGAACATAAATCTTATCTTCAGGCCTTGCCCTATTTTGATCGCCTTGATTATGTGTCCCCCATGTGTCAAGAGCACGCTTTTGTGCTTGCCATTGAGGGGCTTTTGGGGGTGGAGGTCCCTTTACGTGGCCAGTATCTGCGGGTGTTGTTTTCTGAAATTACCCGTATTTTGAATCACATTCTCAACATTTGTACCTTTGCTCTAGATGTGGGGGCCATGACCCCCTTTTTGTGGGGATTTGAAGAACGTGAGAAGTTGCTCGACTTTTACGAGCGTGCCTCGGGCGCACGGATGCATGCGAATTATTTTCGCCCTGGTGGGGTGCATCGTGACATCCCCAAAGGGTTTGAAGAGGATTTGGCAAAAACCTTAGAGAGCACGTTGAAGTTTATTGACGATACAGAAGATCTGTTGACAGAAAATCGTATTTTCAAACAACGCACTGTGGACATTGGTGTGGTGTCAAAAGAGCAAGCCCTTGATTGGGGATTCACAGGCCCTGTGCTTCGCGCCTCAGGTGTGCCGTGGGATTTGCGGCGGAACCAATCCTATGAGGTGTATGATCGTCTGGACTTTTTGATTCCTGTGGGCACGTCGGGTGATTGTTATGATCGCTATCTTGTGCGCATGGGGGAGATGCGTGAAAGTGTCAAAATTATTCGTCAATGTCTGTCGGAAATGCCGCAAGGGGATGTGATTTTAAGGAATTGGAAAATCGCGCCCCCCAGCCGCGATGAAATGAAAACATCCATGGAGGCGTTGATTCACCATTTTAAGATGTTTTCTGAAGGAATCCACGTGCCTTCAGGCGAGATTTATAGAGCTGTGGAAGCCCCGAAAGGAGAGTTTGGTGTGTATTTGGTGTCTAATGGCACCAACAAACCTTATAGGTGTAAGATTCGCGCCCCTGGCTTTGCTTTTTTACAGGCTTTTGAAGCACTCACCCGTGGGCATATGCTTGCAGATGTGCCAGCGATTCTTGGTTCTCTAGATATTGTGTTTGGGGAGGTGGATCGATGAGTCAATCCTCTAAAAATAAAACCACGCCCTTCACCTTTGATAAAAAAAATCAAAGTGTGATCGAGGATGTGCTGGCCCGTTATCCAGAAGACCGCACGCAAAGTGCATTGTTGCCCTTGCTGTGGTTGGCGCAAAGACAAAATGGCGGATGGCTTTCTGTAAGTGCCCTGGAAGAAGTGGCCCGCATTTTGAATGTGCCGTTCCTGCGTGTTTATGAGGTGGCCACCTTTTATACCATGTTTCGTCTCAAGCCTGTGGGCAAGCACTTTGTTCAGATTTGTCGCACAACCTCCTGTTGGCTCAGGGGGTGTGAATCGCTGAAGGAAACCTGTTTGCGGCTGTTAAAGGTGGATGCAGGGGAAGTGACCAAAGATGGGTTGTTTTCTTTTGAGGAAGTGGAATGTTTGGGTGCTTGTGCCAATGGGCCTGTGGTGCAAATCAACGACCAATATTTTGAAGATCTCACCCCCAAAGCCTTGCAAAACCTTCTTGAGAATTTGTCGCGTAATCTGCCCGTGACGCCTGGATCACAGCGTAACCGTAAGGCATCAAAAGCAGAGCTTCCTCAAACCATCGAGGGGAAAACATAACATGGTTCTGGCGGCGCAAGATCACATTTTTACCAATCTTTTTGGAGAAAAACCCACCAATCTCAAGGCGGCACAGGCGCGGGGTGATTGGGACGGCATTAAGAAAATACTCAAAAAAAGCCCTAAGGAAATCATTGCGGCCATTGATCAGTCAGAGCTGCGTGGGCGTGGTGGTGCCGGATTTCCCACGGGAAAAAAGTGGTCGTTTGTGGCAGGCGTGAAGGATGAACGTCCCCATTACCTGGTGGTCAATGCTGATGAAAGTGAGCCGGGCACATGTAAGGATCGTGAGATTTTACGCCATGAACCTCAGAAACTGATTGAGGGTGCTTTGATTGCCGGTTTTGCCATTGGCGCGCATGCGGGATATGTGTATGTGCGGGGTGAATTTTGGGATGAAGCCAACCGCCTTGAAAAGGCCATCGAAGAAGCCTATCAACAAAAACTGTTAGGCAAAAATGCAGCTGGTTCGGGCTTTCACTTTGATCTTTACGTGCATCGAGGGGCTGGGGCCTACATTTGTGGAGAAGAGACAGCCTTGCTGGAAAGTTTGGAAGGGCGCAAAGGCATGCCTCGCTTAAAGCCGCCGTTTCCTGCCAACATTGGTCTTTTTGGTTGTCCCACGGTGGTGAATAATGTGGAAACCATTGCCGTTGTCCCCACCATTATGCGGCGCGGCGCTTCGTGGTTTCAAGGCATCGGTCGCCCTCACAACACGGGCACAAAAATTTTTTCCATTTCAGGCAACGTGCTTGCGCCTTGCAATGTGGAAGTTGAGATGGGCGTGCCCATGAAAGAACTGATTGAAAAGTATGCCGGTGGCGTGGTGGGCGGATGGGATCAACTGGCTGCAGTGATTCCTGGCGGCGGCTCTGTGCCGTTGTTGCCCAAATCCATTTGTGATGAGGTGTGCATGGATTTTGATGCGCTTGCTGAGGCAGGAAGCGGTCTTGGTACAGCTGCTGTCATTGTCATTGACAAACACACCGACATTGTGGAGGCCATTACGCGGCTCAGTCATTTTTATATGCATGAAAGTTGCGGGCAGTGTTCTCCGTGTCGCGAAGGCACAGGATGGATGTGGCGTATGCTCTCTCAATTTCAAAAGGGAGATGGCTGCACGGCAGACATTGATTTGTTGTGGGAGGTGTCATGTCATATTGAAAATCACACCATTTGTGCGCTTGGGGATGCCGCTTCATGGCCTGTGCAAGGGTTGATTCGTCATTTTCGTTCTGAGATTGAATCCCGCTTTCAACCTAAAGAGGTGTTGATTAAAAAATCACCGTTTTTAGGCATGGAAGGTCGCGACGTATGAAGAATATGGTCAAGATCACCATCGATGGACGTTCTCTCTCTGTGCCCGAAGACAGCACCATCTTACAAGCCACACAACGCCTTGAGGTGGAAGTGCCTTTGTTTTGCTATCACCCACGTTTGTCCATTGCAGGCAATTGCCGCATGTGTTTGGTGGAAGTGGAGGGCAGCCGTAAGCCTGTGGCCAGTTGTGCCATGCCTGTGTCGGAAGGAATGGTGGTCAAAACAAACACCCCTTTTGTGCGTGAATCACGGGAAGGTGCCTTAGAGTTTTTGCTGCTGAACCACCCTCTAGATTGCCCCATTTGTGACCAAGGGGGAGAGTGTGATCTTCAAGATATCACCGTGGCCTATGGGCGTGATAAAAGTCGGTTTGGTTTTTATAAACGATCTGTCGAGCCTAAAAATTTTGGTCCTCTGATTAAAACAGAGATGAACCGTTGCATTCACTGCACACGTTGTGTGCGTTTTGCCACAGAGGTGGCCGGTGTCCAACATTTAGGGGCCGTTCGTCGCGGGGAGCATACAGAAATTGTGAGTTTGATGAACCAGCCGTTTGCCTCTGAGCTTTCAGGAAATGTGATTGATCTTTGCCCAGTGGGGGCGTTGACCTCTAAACCCTATGCCTTTAAGGGACGCCCATGGGAGATGCGGAAAACAGAAACCATTGATGTGATGGATGCTGTCGGGTCTCACATTCGTGTGGATACGCGGGGTCTTGAGGTGATGCGTGTTTTGCCGCGCGTGTTTGATCCCATTAATGAGGAGTGGATCTCAGATAAAACCCGCTTTGCCTGTGACAGCTTGCAGGTGGCGCGATTGGATCGTCCCTATATCAAACGTGAGCGCGGTGTGCTTGAAGAAGCTTCATGGGAAGAGGCTTTGTCTTGCGCTGTGTCCAAACTTTCTTCTTACGCGCCTACAGAAATCGCAGGTCTTGTGGGTGATATGGTGGACTTGGAGAGTGTTTTTGCTTTCAAAAAACTGATGGATTTTGTGAAAACCCCCCACCTTGATTGCCGGCAAGATGGGTCGCACACACTTTCCTCCGTGCGCTCAAGCTATATCATGAACACACCTATTGAGCGCCTGGAAGAAGCCGATTTTTTGTTATGCGTGGGCACAAATCCACGGGTCGAAGCGCCCCTGATCAATGCGCGTCTCAGAAAAGCCTATACTCACGGCAATTTGGAGGGTGCTTTTATAGGGCCTGCCATTGACTTCACCTATCCCATGGAACATTGTGGCGACCAGCCTGATGTGCTGAAAACCATCCTTGAGGGCAAGCACTCTGTATCTGAGAAGCTGAAAAAAGCGAAGAAACCTTTGTTGATGATCGGTCAATCGATATTTCGCCGAGAAGATTGGGCCTGCATCTTGAGCGTGTGTCACAAGATTGCGGATAAGTGGGGTTTGGTCACCAAAGACTGGGTGGGGCTCAACATTTTGCAGACAGCCGCCGCACGTGTGGGCGCGCTGGATCTTGGGTGTGTGCCAGGCAAGGGAGGCAAATCGACTCATGAGATTTTGTCATCGGCCCAAGAAGGCAAGATCAAACTTGTGTATCTTTTAGGCGCGGATGAGGTAGACACCCGTATGCTTAAAGATACATTCGTGATTTATCAAGGTCATCACGGAGATCGTGGCGCCGAAATTGCAGACCTTATCCTGCCTGGTTCAGCCTACACGGAAAAAGAAGGTATGTATGTCAACACAGAAGGACGCCCCCAGTATGCCTTCAGGGCTTGCCCAGCGCCAGGAGATGCGCAAGAAGACTGGCAGATCCTAACGAAAATCAGCCAAGGTCTGGGGGATCAGCAAGCTAGCTTTTCAGGCATTGAAGATGTGCGCGCAGCGATGTTTAAGGAAAAACCCTTTCTCAACAGTGGGGGTGACATTCCTGACCTTCCGTTTACGCCGTTTCTTGACGCCCTTGATGTCACCACAAGTTTGCTGAAAGAACCGCTCTCTTATGTGATTGACAACTTCTATCAAACAGATGTCTTGAGTCGGCACTCGCGCACCATGACAGTATGCGCTGAAACCTTTCTCACCAAAAACAAGGAAGGAGCTTAAGTGGATATCACGTTATGGGCAGCTGACCTTTTTTCTATGGCGAACGCTTTGTATGCCATAGATGGCGTGCGTTTGGTGGTGCAGGCCCTGGTGATTTTGGTGCCGTTGCTTGTGTCTGTGGCTTATCTTACCTTCGCAGAACGCAAGATCTTAAGCGCCATTCAATTACGGCAAGGCCCGAACACGGTAGGCCCTTTGGGCTTGTTGCAGCCCTTTGCCGATGCATTAAAGCTTATGCACAAAGAAACCATGGTGCCTGTGTGTGCCCATAAAGGTCTTTTTTACCTGGCCCCCATTTTGTGTTTTTCTGTGAGCATTGCGTCATGGTCTGTGATTCCGTGGGGAGAGGGGCTGGTGGTGAGCGACCTCAATATTGGGGTGCTTTATTTATTTGCCCTGTCGTCACTGGGTGTGTATGGCATTATTTTGGCAGGATGGGCCAGTCAATCGCGCTATGCTTTTTTGGGGGCCATGCGGTCAGCGGCACAGATGATTTCCTATGAAGTTTCCATTGGATGCGTGTTGATCATTGTGGTCATGCACGCAGGATCACTGAATCTGACACAGATTGTGATGGCGCAAGAGAAGCTGTGGTTTATTGTGCCCCATCTTCCCATGGGTGTGATCTTTTTTATCTCCGCCCTTGCGGAAACCAATCGTGCGCCTTTTGATTTGCCTGAATCTGAGGCCGAGCTTGTCTCAGGGTATAACGTTGAATATTCATCCCTCGGGTTCTCCCTCTTCTTTTTGGGTGAATATATGAACATGATTCTCATGAGCGCCCTTGGCACTATCTTTTTTCTGGGCGGGTGGCTTTCTCCTTTGCCTGTGGCACCGTTTACATGGCTGCCGGGCTTTTTTTGGATGGCCTTAAAAATGTCTTTTCTGCTGTTTCTGTTTATCTGGGTGCGTGGCACGTTGCCGCGTTACAGGTATGACCAGCTGATGCGGCTTGGGTGGAAGATTTTTCTGCCACTCACGTTGCTTTGGATGGTGGTTTCTGGCGTGTGCTTGTTGGGGGTATGACCATGGCAGAAACAAGCAAAAAACGAGGTTTTTTTTGGCGGTTGCGCAAACGGCTAAGCGCGTTCTTTCTCTATGACGTTATTGCAGGGCTATACAAAACTCTGAAATACTTTTTCCGGCCCAGTGTTACGTTGGCTTATCCTTATGAAAAAGGACCGATCTCGAAGCGTTTTCGTGGCGAGCACGCCTTGCGGCGTTATCCCAATGGCGAAGAGCGCTGCATTGCATGCAAATTGTGTGAGGTGATTTGTCCCGCTCAGGCCATCACGATCGAAGCTGAAACCCGGGCCGATGGATCGCGCAGAACCGTTCGCTATAATATAGACATGACCAAATGTATCTATTGTGGCCTGTGCCAAGAGGCGTGTCCTGTGGATGCTATTGTGGAAGGGCCTAATTTTGAATACGCTACCTATACGCGCGAGGAACTCTATTATACAAAAGAAAAGCTTTTAGATAACGGGGACAGGTGGGAACAAGAGCTGGCGCGGCGTTTCCAGAAAGATGCGAACTCATGAGGAATCACCGGTGATGACACAAGGCATCCTTTTTTTCTTTTTAGCAGCGGCTGTTTTATCCAGTTTTGCCGCCATTTTTGCGCGTCTTACGCTGCACAATGTCTTGTCCCTTATTGTGTTGTTTTTTTCTGTGGGTGGTCTCTTTATCTTTGCTCAGGCGCCTTTTTTGGGCATGGTGCTCATGATTGTGTATGTTGGCGCTGTGACGGTCTTTTTTCTCTTTGCGGTTATGATGTTTGGCAGCCGTCTTGAATCTGTGCATAAGCGCTCTTGGGGCCAGGTGGTGGGGTCGCTCATCTTGGGCATGGTGCTCTGTGCCTCCCTAGCGTTGTGTATTATCGTTACCTATCATATGGATAGTGCGCTTGCTCCCATCACGTCACCGAATATTGCAGATCCATTACCGCTGATTGGACAGGCTCTTTATACGCTTTATATCATTCCTTTTCAGTTGGTAGGGTTGCTCTTGTTTGTGGCCATTGTGGGCGGCATTTCCCTAACGCTCAAGCATCGAAGCGATACAAAACGGCAACACCCTTTTAAGCAAATTATTCAAAAAGAGCGCACAACTGTCAGCTATCTTTTTGTGGAAGCCAATAAAGGATTGAAGGAGGGGGACCAATAAGATGTTGCACTATCTCTTGCTTTCAGGCTGGCTTTTTTTTCTGGGGAGTTTTGGGTTGTTCTGGCACAGGCGCAACTTGCTTTTGTGCTTGCTTTCCATCGAAGTGATGTTGTTGGCGGTCAATGTTAACTTTATTGCCTTTTCACACAGCTTGCACGATGTGGTGGGCCAGGTGTTTGTTATTTTTATCTTTTCTGTCGCTGCGGCGGAAACGGCCATTGGTCTTGCGATTTTCTTGATCTTCTTTCGTGAAAAAGCAGGCCTGTCTCTTACCAACCCCAAACTCAAGGGATAACACCTTATGTTTTCTGCCGGTCAGATTGCCTTATTCGCTCCCTTGGTGGGCTTTCTTATTGTCTTTGGCTTTTCTCAGCAGCTGTCAGATAGATGGGCGAACGTGTTGACCATTGTGCCTATGTTTCTCTCCTTATATGCAGGGGTCCATGTCTTTTATGACACCTGTATTTTGGGTCAACTTTCTTCTCTCTATCTTGCGCCTTTTCTGTGTCTTGGCTCTTTGGATGTGTCGTGGGCGCTTTATCTTGATCCTTTAAGCGGCTTGATGACGGGCGTGGTGAGCTGTGTGTCTTTCTTGGTGCACGTCTATTCTGTGGGCTATATGCACGGTCAAGAAGGCGTGCCAAGGTTTATGTCCTATTTAAGTTTTTTCACCTTTTGCATGCTGCTTTTGGTGATGTCTTCCAACCTTGTGCAGCTTTTTATTGGATGGGAAGGTGTGGGGCTTGCCTCTTATCTTTTGGTGGGCTTTTACTATAAAAAAGAGTCAGCCAATGTGGCGGCCATCAAGTCTTTTCTTGTCAATCGTGTGGGTGATGCCGGCTATATTCTGGGCATGTGCTTTGTGTTCTCGGCGTTTGGCTCTCTTAATTTTTCTGACATTTTTGCTCACGTCTCTCGTCATGCTGCAGATATCGTGAACATACCATGGATAGGTGCTGTGCCTTTGATGAGCGTTGTCTCCTTGCTGTTTTTTATTGGCGCTATGGGTAAATCTGCGCAGCTGGGGCTTCATGTGTGGCTGCCTGATGCCATGGAAGGGCCGACGCCTGTTTCAGCTCTCATTCATGCCGCCACCATGGTGACAGCAGGCGTGTTTTTGATGACGCGTCTTGGGTGTATTCTTGAATATGCGCCCCACGTGCAAACCTTCATCATGATTGTGGGCGCGCTGACAGCGTTGGTGGCGGCCACCATTGCCTGTGTGCAACAAGATATTAAAAAGTCGATTGCCTATTCCACATGCAGCCAGCTTGGATATATGTTTATGGCTGTTAGCTGTGGTGCCTATGGCGCGGCGATGTTTCATCTCACCACCCATGCCTTTTTTAAGGCGCTCCTTTTTCTGGGGGCGGGTTCTGTGATTCATATTTTTTCAGGTGTGCAGGATATGCGTGAAATGGGCGGTGTTTGGCGTCTTGTGCCGTGGACCTATGGGTTTATGTGGATTGGCAGTCTTGCGTTAGCAGGGATTCCTTTTTTGGCAGGTTTTTATTCCAAAGATGCCATCCTCTCCTTTTTGTGGGGCTCATCGATGCCTTACAGCGACTTCGCGTGGGGTGTGGGCGTTTTTGTGGCGTTTTTGACGGCTTTTTATAGCTGGCGCCTTTTGCTCAAAGTGTTTCATGGGAAGTCTCGCGCTTCTTCGATGGTGATTGCCCGTGTGCATGAGTCGCCGTGGATCATGCGTGCGCCTCTGGTGGTGTTATCCATAGGTGCCCTTTTTGCAGGCAAGGTTGGTTTTGAAGCTTTTGTGGGTGAGCACACGATGTGGCATTACGCGATTTTAGAAACGCAGCATTTAAGGCACCTGGCCTTAAGTGTTGAAGTTTTGCCCACCATCGTCAGCTTCTTAGGTGTGGGGTTGGCGTTATGTGCGTATCAATTCTATCCCTACATGACAGATGTATTATGCCGCTATTTTGCTTGGATTTACCAGCTCTGGCTTCGCAAGTGGTATTTTGACGATATGTATGATCTTTTGTTTGTGAGGCCTTCTTTTCGAATTTCGCAATTCTTTTGGCGTATGTTAGATGTCAATGTGCTGAGCGTTATGTGTATACAAAACCTGGCACGTTTTGTGGATTGGTGTGGGGGGCGTCTTGCCTCTTATCACACAGGGTATATACAAAGTTATGTGTTGGGTATGTTGCTGGGGCTTATCTGCTTGTTGTTTTGGTTACTTCACTACTACCTCTAATATGAAAAGGATGATTGAGCTTTGACGTTTGATTCGTACCTCTCTTTTCTTCTTCTGATCCCCCTGGTGGGGGCTGGGGTGATTCTCACCATCGCGGGTGGAGGTGCCGCTAAGCACGGACGCAATGTGCGTCATGTGGCGTTGTGGACCAGCGTGTCAGAGTTTTTGCTTACCCTTTATATTGCGATGAATTTTGAAGGGTGGCGGCCAGGTGTGCAGATGGTGGAAAAAAGCGTCAGCACCTTTTTTGGCATTCGTTACTATCTGGGCGTGGATGGTATTTCGCTTGTGTTTGTGCTGTTAACAGCTTTTCTGGTGATGGTCACTATTTTTGTGAGCTGTCGCGGGACACAGCAGAGCCTTAAGGCCTATATGATTTCTTTTCTCCTGATGGAGAGCTTGATGGTGGGCGCTTTTGTGGCGCAGGATGTTTTTTTGTTCTTTATTTTTTTTGAAGCCCTCTTGATTCCCATGTTTTTTGTCATTGGGTTTTGGGGGGGAGAAAAACGTCTTTATGCCACCTTTGTCTTTTTTCTCTACACCTTTTTTGGCTCTCTCGCTCTTTTTGTGGCGCTTGTGTATATCTATCAAGCGGTGGGTAGCTTTTCGGTGCAAAGCATTGCCGCCTATCCATTCACGTTGAAAGAGCAAATCTGGCTGTTTTGGGGGTTCTTTTTGGCCTTTGCCATCAAAGTGCCGATGCTGCCTGTTCATACATGGTTGCCCGATACCTATGTGGAGGCCCCGTTGGGCGGCAGCGTGATTTTAGCAGGAATTTTGTCCACATTAGGCGGTTATGGTCTGTTACGTTTTGTGATTTCCTTTTTTCCAGAGGCCAGCCTGTTGTTTCAACCCCTTGTCTTTTTCTTAAGCGCGTTGGCTGTGGTCTATGCTTCGTTCGTGGCGTTCGCCCAGTCGGATGCCAAGAGATTAGTGGCCTATTCGTCTGTGGCGCACATGGGCATTGTGACATTGGGCATCTTTTCTTTAGGGTTTGTGGGTGTTCAAGGTGCGGTCTTTCAGATGGTCAGTCATGCGATTTTGAGCGCAGCGCTCTTCATCCTTGTGGGGTTTTTAAAGGACCGTTTCCACACCTATGACATGCAGGCTTTTGGCGGTCTAGCCTATTCTATGCCTGTATTTTCAACGATGTTTATGATTGCGGTGCTGGGGGCGGTTGGGTTGCCAGGCACCATAGGGTTTGTGGGCGAATTGCTGGTCTTTTTGGAAAGTGTGCGTATCTCCCCTTGGCTTGGCGGCATGGCTGTGACGGGTGTCGTGTTTTCGGCTATGTATTTTCTGGCGCTCTATAAAAACATTTTTCTGGGAGAAACGTCCCAAGAGGTGACGCAGGCAGATCTGACCGCCAGAGAAGTGGGGGCTATTTTGCCCATGATTCTGTGTGTGCTTGCGTTAGGCATTTTTCCCTATGCGTTGCTCAAGGTCACATCATCTTCTGTGCATACTCTTCTTAACACATCTAAGGCGCCAGCCAGTCTTGCCAAATTGCGTATGCCTTCCCATAAGCCTTCTTTTTTTCTCAAGCGTCTCATGCTGAAGGGAGATAAACAGTAATGTTTTCATTCCGTGACTTGCTGCCCATTTTGCCAGAACTTGTGCTGTGTGAGAGCACGTTTATCCTTTGTTTCTGGCACTTGGTGTTATCACCCAAAGATATGACGGTGAAACCGGGTTATATACGGTATAGTCTTTTGACGTTTCTGTGTGTTTTGGGAGCGCTTGTGGCCACACACACGGAAGGCCTTTTCTTTTTTAACACCCTTATTATTGACAGCATCGGCCTCTTATTCAAAAGTTTGCTTGTGTGCGTGGTGGCGGCCATTTTGTTGCTGGCATTGTTTCTGAAAGAGTTACGGGTGCTGTTTTCTTTTGAAAAGTTGTTGCTCTTTCATTTTTCGTGTTTGGGTGGATTGTTTGTTTTTTCATCCTATGATTTTATCACGCTTTTTGTGGCGCTCGAGCTTCATGTGCTTCCCCTTTATTTGTTGATTATTTCAAAAAAACGTCATGCGCTGACGCTTGAAAGCAGTCTTAAATATTTTATTTTAGGCGGCTTTTCTTCCTGCCTCTTTTTGATGGGGATTAGCTTCATTTATGGCGCCAGCGGCACAACACAGTTTGTGATTCTCAGCCAATGGCTTGAGGGGCAAGCTTTGTTTTGGCATGTGCTGCCTTTTGAGGCTCCTTATTTGTGTTTGGGGCTGGTCTTTATGTTTGCGTCACTAGGGTTCAAATTGTCTTTAGTGCCGTTTCATTTTTGGACACCTGATGTTTATGAAGGCGCTGAAACAGGTATGACGCTTTTTTTGTCAACAGCTGTGAAGATTGTGGCTTTGGGGATGACAGCGCGCCTGCTTTGTGAGGTTTTTGAGCCCATACAAGGTTTGATGAAGCCGGCATTTATGGTGATGGCCCTCTTATCCATGTTATGGGGGAGCTTAGGTGCCCTTCGGCAAACAAGCATCAAGCGTATGCTGGCTTACAGTACAATCGCACACATGGGGTATATCGCCAGTGCCTTTGTGGTGGGCGGGCAGCTGGGTGTGCATGTGGTTTTTTTATATGTATCTCTTTATGCGCTGACCACGGTTCCCCTTTTTGCGTGCCTTTTGCTAAGGGAAGGTTATTTTCCTCAATCGTGTGTGACCCTCAATGACTTGAGAGGTTTTCGGCAATCCTCTCCTGGGTTGGCCATGGTGTTGGCTGTGCTGTTTTTGTTTTTAGCCGGGCTTCCCCCGTTCCCTCTGTTTTTTGGTAAATTTTCTGTGGTGCTGGTGCTGGTGGAAAGCAGGTTGTGGTTTCTTGTGGTTGCCCTGGCCCTCAGTTCTCTGATAGGGTGCTACTACTATCTTCGGGTAATCAAGTTCATGTTTTTTGATGAACCAGAAACCATGAAAAAAGTAGGACATGGATGATTCTTTTGAGGCAGGGATAAGCCTTCCTGCGGGTTATGTGTTGCATGCGCATGCGTGCTTGCCAAGCACGATTGATGAAGCAAGCCGCCTGGCTCAAGAGGGGGCACCTTCAGGCACGCTTGTGTTGGCCAAAGAGCAAACGGCCGGGAGAGGGCGTCGCGGCAACCCTTGGGCATCTTATGCTGGCAATCTGCACCTTTCTTGTGTACTGCGTCCTACATTATCTCTTTCCCAGATGTCTTGTCTCAGCTTTGTAGCTTCTGTGGCTGTGGGGCATGCAATATTGCCTTTTTTGGACAAACCCAGCTTGTTGCAGTATAAGTGGCCTAATGACATCTTGATCGATGGATTTAAGGTGGGGGGATGTGTGGTGGATGTGGGGCCAAGCCTAGCGTCTGAAGACAGGCCATCGTGGGTGGTGTTAAGTGTGGGGGTGAACCTGTGTAAGGCGCCTCATGGAATGGATTATCCTGTGTCTTGCCTCAAGGATCTGGGGCTTCCTGTGGATGGAGAGGCGATTCTTTCTTTTTTTTGTACCGAATTACAGCCGCTGCTGAAATCTGTGGAAGACCAAGGCTTTGAGACGGTGCGGGCTATGTGGATGGGGCGCGCATGGGGCATGGGTGAAACCCTATCCATCGACGTAGGTGACGGCCTTATTTATCAAGGTGTGGCCGAAGGCATCACGGCGGAAGGGGCTTTATTGTTAAAAAAATATTCTGGTGAAAAAGTGACGATTCCTACGGGGCACGTGATGAGGGTGCCTGAGAAAATCGATTCTGGAAATTGAGTTAATGAATTATAAGTTTTTTTATAGCATGAAAGAAAGAGACGATTGATCAGACATGGGTGATAAGAAAAAGGCTGAAAATCAACATCTTATTTCTTCTGAAGCGTCAGATCGTTTTTGCAGACGCGCAGCGGCGCTGCGTGCCAATCTTATGAGGCGAAAACAGCAGCAGAAAGAAGTTGAACAAGGGTGTGTCGATTTAAAAACATAACGTGTCAATAGATGGTGGGTTCAAACCTAATATAAAAAAAAATGAGGAGAGGCATGGATGCGCGTTTTAATTGTTGAAGATGATTCGGGGGTGGTGCAAGCTTTAGAGGCGATGCTCAGGGCAGAAGGGTGCGTTGTGGATTCCACAAGCATTGGTGAAGATGGCTTTGATATTGCCAAAATCTATGACTATGACATCATTATTTTGGACCTCATGCTTCCTGATATGGACGGTTATGATGTTTTGCAACGTCTTCGTTCTTGCCGTGTGACAACACCTGTGCTTATTCTTTCGGGTCTGCAAAAAAGTGAAGATATTATCAAAGGCCTTGGTATTGGAGCTGACGATTACTTAACAAAACCGTTCAATAAAGAAGAACTTTTGGCCCGCGTGCGGGCTGTGACGCGTCGCTCTAAGGGGCATGCGGAATCCAAAGTATCTGTGGGGCGTTTGAGTGTAGATTTGCAATCACGCCAGGCAGAAGTGGATGGCAAGCCGTTGAGTTTGACGTGTAAAGAATATTCAATTTTAGAATTGCTGGTGATGCGAAAAGGGTCCACCTTAAGCAAAGAAGTGTTTTTGAATCACCTTTATGGCGGTATGGATGAACCTGAACTCAAAATTATTGACGTCTTTGTGTGCAAGTTGAGAAAAAAACTGACCCAAGCTTTGGGCAGTGACGATACCTATATAGAAACCGTGTGGGGACGAGGATACGTGCTGAGGCTTATGAATGATGAGGACGCTTCACGCCCTGCGGTGACGTTGCCAGAGGTCTCTTAAGACAAGAACGCGAAGCGCTGTGGTCGCCTCGCGGTGATGGATATGGCCTCCATGATCGTGGTGCTGGACTGCATCGCGTTTTTGTCTGGGCAATCAGGGAAGCGAGGATCATGCGCCTATGTTGTGTGCTTTAAGGCTTGCACCTTTTGAAGGGGGCCTGAGGAAGAGCAACCTGGCTTGAGCTTCCATAAAGCATGCGATCGTTTTCGCACGCCTTCATTTACGTTTCTGCAAGTGACTTCGTGGACAAGCTCTATGGGCTCTTCCAAGGCCTCACAGGCATGCGATCGCTTACCCACGCCCTTCACTTAAGTTTTTCTGGTGGCTTTCCCGTGGCCATCCTGTTTCTCAAGGTTCACAGGTATAGCTGATTGCTGTCACCTTCCCTTCTCTACATGTTTTCTTGAGAGATCTTAGGGCGAAGTTTGGCTCCTTCGGCATCATTGCTAGATCACGTGGGGTCTCACAATACCAAGCGGTGAAAGCCTCTTTGTTGCTGGCTTTTTTTCAGACTATGACGCGCAAGACGCAACATCGTGCGTCAATATCGCGTTCAACCATCGCGCCGATGTGCCTGTGCTCCTGGTTGCCTCTCGCTTATGCCCAAGGTTCTATCGGTCCAAGAGTCGCTTCCACCATGCGGCCTTTTCCCCACCAGTCTCTGGCGTGCTCTCTTTATGAGGGGGGGCGCTTTGGGCTTTGTGCATAGTCGTATCGTCTGACGCGCTGAGCTCTTCCTCGTGGTTTGAGGAGGGCGTTTTGACCTTTAAGGTGGCGCGCCCCTTAGGTCTTGATTTAACGCGGAAAC
>CBFICL010000010.1:0-10303 GCA_965661165.1 uncultured Holosporaceae bacterium
GCGCTCTCCCAACTGAGCTACGGCCCCGTCACCTGATGGACATCACGCTGAAGAGCCCCTGAATCCGACGAGGCCCCCAGATGGGTGTTAGTGTTCCGCAAAGCAGCACGAAAATCAAGAGCCGCCCAAAGAGTTCGCCCTAAAACTTCATCCGCACCAGGTGATCCCAAAACCGGGCAAAACCCCTCTTTTTCTTTTTCTTACCGCCGATATGTTGTTTCAAAACACACTCCTTGGCCAACAAAAAGGCATAAGACTCTCCCTCAGCGCCACTTTCATAATCATCCAGCAAAGGAAAGGCTTTGGACAGCGCAGCCAGATCTTGAGGGGGCAGCCCTTCCGCCTCAAGAAACATCAGATTGCTCCGACGCACTTTGCCCAAAGCCACGGCATTGAGAAAATGAAAGGGGTGATCTTGATTCACACACAAAAAAGGCGCATGAATCGCCCGCCGCCTGGCTTGTCCACACCACTCAAAGGCCCACGGATTTTCCCCCTCTTTCAGCAAATAACGCAACACATCGGTGCGCCACACAGCCGATTGAAGCGATGTGTGCCACGAAAGCCACGCCCCCTTTTCAAGCGTGCCCGGCAAAAGGGCAAAGGGGGGTGAGTTACGAAAGGAACCGTCAGCATTGAGCTGGCAATAGGCAATGGCATGCTTTTTGATGCCCATCATCAGCTGAGCGAGACGCGCTTGATCCACGGGTTTGTAAAACAAATAGTCATCTTGCAGATAAAGAACATAGGTGGTTTTGACGCGGGATAACGCCAAAAGCATGTTGTCACTCCAGCTCACATCTGTGCCTGTCAGCACCGTGGTGACGCGCGGGTCAGGAAACGATTTTTTATTGCCAATCAGCACAATGGGCACGTGCCGTAAATCACCTTTCAGCTGCGGCCAATAGCGAAACAAGCACTGAAAAAAGGCCGGCCACAAAGGGGCATATTTATCGCACGAAGAGACAATGATCGTCAGATCCGACAAAGCGTCTTAAGGAGAGACGTCTCGTAAAGACAGAGATGCTTGAGCACCTTCTTGATGCGATGCGGCTTGCCCCGCCCCTTGAACCGACTGTTGGCTGAACAAAAACACAACCACAAAGCCCCAAAACCACTTACACTGTTTACTTGACATAAATTAGATTCTTTTCGGAAAAACAATTACTTATATCAATCTCAGGGCGCTAACACAAGTGGATGGCAAGATGGTAGACAAACCCCACACAAGGGCCCACGTTTTTGCGCAGCTTCTTTAGCGTCGCTTTTTCTGAAGGGGCGTTATCTTAAGGGTGGGATGCAGGGATAGGTTGTGGTAAAGTTTTTTCTCATTTATCAAAGGACCAGACGGCTCGATGACCACCCCTGCGCGTGATCTCTCTGTTTTTTTGCCCAAAACCTCTTTTGGCATGCGTGGGTTTTTATCACAAAAAGAGCCTGAGCTGCTGGCATTTTGGCAGGACATCCAGCTTGAAGAGAAGCGCCGCACACACAATGAGCACGGCAAACCCTTCATCTTGCACGACGGCCCCCCTTACGCCAACGGGCACCTGCACTTAGGCCACGCTGTAAACAAAATCGCGAAAGATATCATCAACCGTTTTTGGTGGATGCAGGGACGCAGCATCGCCTTTCAACCGGGCTGGGATTGTCATGGCCTTCCCATCGAAGCCAAAGTGGAAGAAGCGTTTCGCAAACAGGGGCAAGAAAAAAAGGCGCTGTCGCCCTTGGTGTTTCGCAAAGCGTGTCGCGCGTTTGCCCAAAGGTGGATTGAGATCCAGCGCGATGAATTTAAGCGCATGGGCCTCACGGGCCCCTTTGATGCGCCCTATACCACCATGGCCAAATCATCTGAAGCCGCCATTGTGCGCAGCTTTTTAGATCTTGTGGAACAACAACAGGTATATCGCGGCCTCAAGCCCGTTTTGTGGTCACCCGTGGAAGAAACCGCCCTGGCGGAGGCGGAGGTGGAATATAAGGATGTCACATCCCACACCGTGTTTGCAGGCCTTTCCTTTACAGACCAAGCCCCGCCCGTGCTGCAAGGCGCGAAGGCGCTTATCTGGACCACCACGCCGTGGACCCTGCCGGCCAACAGAGCGGTGGCTTATGGTGATTTCCCTTATGTGGCTGTGCGCATCACGCAGGCCGCTGACCCAGCCATCCAGGGCCAAACCTATGTGGTGGCAGCGCCATGCGTAAAGGCTGTGTGCGAGGCTGCGGGCGTCACGTCCTATGAAGAGGTAGCCCACCTGGCTCCGCATGATCTTGAGGGCCTCTATGTAAGGCATCCCTTGTTTCATCAAGGCTATGACATCACTGTGCCCTTGCTAAAGGCTGAGTATGTCACGGCAGACACAGGCACAGGCCTGGTCCACACCGCACCCGACCACGGCTTAGAGGATTTTTCTCTCGGACAACAGCATAACCTGCCCCTGGCAGACCTTTTGCGCCCCAATGGCGTGTTTAAAGACCACGTGCCGTTGGTGGCCGGGCAGCATCTCTATAAAGTGGCGCCAGTGGTGATAGATGCCCTGAAGCAAGAGGGGACCCTGTTTCACCATGACACCTTGCGTCACAGCTATCCTCACTCATGGCGCTCGAAAACGCCCTTGATTTATCGGGCCACGCCCCAATGGTTTTTACGCCTGGATGGCACATCCTCCTTAAGACAGCAGGCCCTCAAGGCCATCAAAGATGTGCAGTTTTTTCCCGCCTCCGGTCAAAATCGCTTAACCGCCATGGTGGAGGGCCGACCTGATTGGTGCTTGTCGCGCCAACGGACGTGGGGCGTGCCCTTGATGTTGTTTGTCCATAAAGACACGGGCGATCTTTTGGTTGACCCCCGCATCAATGCGCACGTGGTGGCCCGCGTTAAGGAAGATGGATGCGATTTTTGGTGGGATACCAGCGCTGAGGATCTTTTGGCGCCCTTTGGCCTTCACGGCTATGACAAGGTGACCGACATTGTGGATGTATGGTTTGAATCTGGCCTCACGCAGGCATTTGTGTTGAATGACAGCATCTGGCCTGCGGACCTTTACCTGGAAGGGTCCGATCAACACCGCGGATGGTTTCAATCATCGTTGGTGTTGGGGTGCGCCCTGCGGGGCGGGGCCCCTTTTAAGGCGGTGCTCACCCATGGCTTCCTCACCGATGGGGACGGGCAAAAGATGTCAAAATCGGGCGGCAACAACACCTCACCCCAAGACATCATCCAAAACAAAGGCGCCGATCTTTTGCGTCTTTGGGTAGCCTCTGCCAACATTTATGAAGATATCAAATTCAGCCCCAACGCCTTTAAAAGCGCCGAAGATACCTACCGCCGCTTGCGCAACACCTTCCGCTTTTTGCTGGGCAACTTGACAGACACGGCGCCCCTGTCATGCGATCTATCCGCATTAGACCCCTTAGATAGCTGGATGCTGGCGCGCCTTGATCAAGTTCATCAGGGCGTTGTAGGCGCCCTCTCCCGCTATAACCCTGGTGAAGCGGTGGCCCTGATTCATCATTTTTGCAACACGGATCTGTCCTCGTTCTATTTCGATGTTCGGAAAGATGTGTTGTATTGCGAAGCAGAAGCCAGCACGAAAAGACAACATTGCCTGTTTGTGTTGTGGCACCTGTTGCGTCACACCATGATGTGGATCGCGCCTTTCTTGCCATTTACCGCAGAAGACATTTTCCAGACGGCCAAAAAGGAACTGCCCAAGCTTACGAACGATTGGCCCGAAAGCGTTCATTTGATGCCCTTGCCCACCCCCGATATCGCGTGGCAAAGGGACGATCTGTTAACAGACATGGCAGCATTGCGCGACATGCGCAAACACGTGACCCACGCCCTTGAACACGTCCGCGCGCAGGGGGGCATTCGATCTTCCCTCGAGGCGCACCCCCGATTGACCTTCACCGATACGGCCCTTGAAAACCTGTGCCATCAGCTGGGCGCTTCTTTTCTGGCCACATTATGTATCACATCCTCACTTTCTCTGCAAAAAGGTGCCGCCGCACCTGGAAAAAGCGCTCAAGACGACGCCCCTTCATCATTGGATCTTTTATGGGAAGCACCTGCCACTGAAAGCATCCGCGTAACCATTCATAAGGCTGCCGGCGATAAGTGTGAGCGATGCTGGCGTTTTGATGCACTGGATGCGCAATCCTTGTGTCCCCGGTGTGCGGAGGTTGTAGGCGATGTTTACAAAAAAGCCACCTAGAATCCGTTTGATAGAGACCTTTCATACAGCGCCTTGGCTTATGCTGTGTGTGATGATTGCCGTGGTGGTGAGCGCGGATCAACTCACCAAAAAAATGGTTTCTTCATGGCATCACGCCGGTATGCTTCCCATGAAGGTCACCCCTTTTTTCAATCTGGTGTATGTGCAAAACAAAGGCATTAGCTTTGGCCTCTTGCCAGCCACGGGGCCTTGGGGTGTGTGGCTCCTTTTGCTGGGGGCGCTGGCGATTGTGAGCCTACTGCTTGTGTGGTATGCGCATGCCACCGTGCGGATGCGTCTTGTGTTATCCTTGCTCATTGGCGGCGCCCTTGGCAACATGATCGATCGCTTTTTCTATGGCGGCGTCATTGATTTTATCGATGTCTATTACCAAACATGGCACTTTCCTGCCTTTAATGTGGCGGATACCATGATATCCCTTGGCACACTGTTGATTTTATGGGATGCTCCAAGGGGGGAGTCAAAAGGCACATAAGGTTTTGATCGATGTTTTGTAAAGGGAATAAGGGTATGTGGCCTCTTTTATACCTGGGTGGTGCACTATTTTTTCTGACAGGGTGTTCGTCATCTACCTTTGTACCTGATAAGACCTTGCTAACCACACCGCCCCATGTAGAAGAACGCCCCCCACAAGAACTTGATACGCCGCCCCAAGCAGCGCAAGGGGAGAAGAGCTGATGTTAACGTCTCCCACCTCCCAGCCATCCTATTATGGGCAAGATATCGCCAGCATCTTTAAAAAGGGCATCATCTCAGAAAAAGACTATAAAAGCAGCTTTGGCCTGGCACGTGACGCGGTGGAAACGCTGAAAATAAAAGGCAAAGATAACTATCTTGAAATGCTAGAAGCTGTGTTTTGGCGTGATGACATCTCAAACTTCAACGCCATCGGCACGTTCTATCGCCGCTTTCGCAACGTTTTGGTGATTGGTATGGGTGGCGCCAGCCTGTCGGGGCGCGCGTTGTGTTCGCTGTTCCAGTCATGGGTGATGTCAGATTCGTCTTTTCCTTTCATGTATTTTCTTGACAATTTAGATGCAGAAATTTTTTGGGAGCTGATGTCTAACCTTAACCCCAAAACCACGGGGGTGTTGGTGATTTCTAAATCAGGGGAAACGCCCGAGACGCTCCTTTTATTGATGCGCTGTTTGGAGTATTGGAAAGATTTGCTGACCCCCCAAGAAATCAGCACCAACTTCACCGCTGTCACCACAGAAAAAAGTGCTCTGGCCCGTATCGCCAAGGCCCATCAGCTCACCCTGTTAAACCACCCGCCCCACATTGGGGGACGCTTTTCGTGCTTTTCGATTGTCGGTCTTTTGCCCCTGATTATGGTGGGGGGCGATCCACGAAAAGTCAGGCACGGGGGGGCACTGGTTTTAAAGCATTTTTTTGAGGAACGTGATTCAGACCCTCTGCGTGGCGCGGCACTCAGTCATGCCTTATATGAAAAATCCATCTCTTCCCATGTGATCATGCCTTATGGTGATGCTTTTGTGCCTTTGTCTCAATGGCTGCGCCAATTGGTGGCTGAAAGTTTGGGCAAACAGCAGCAAGGTCTCACGCCCATCACAGCTTTAGGCCCGTGCGACCAACACAGCCAGCTCCAGCTTTATCTGGATGGCCCGCGGGATAAATTTTTTACGTTCTTTTCTGAAAAAAACAAACCCCGCGAAAAAATCAAGCCTGACCTTTGGCAGGCATTTTCCGAGCTTGATTTCCTGGCTAATGCCACCATTGAAGATTTGATGCATGCTGAACAGGCCGCCACAGCCCATGTCATGAGTGAAAATGGATGCCCGCTGCGTCACATCTATGTCAAAACCCTGAACGAGCTGTCTATGGGGGCGTTGTTTGCCCATTTTACCCTTGAAGTGCTGTTGTTTGCTGAGCTCATTGGCGTGGACCCCTTAACGCAGCCTGCGGTGGATGGTGTGAAGGTGCTTGCTAAACGCTTTTTGACGGATACAGAAGCCTACAAACGTCATGTCTCTTAAGCACGCACCGCACACAATCAAAAAACTTCCCGACACATTGATTAACCAAATCGCCGCCGGCGAGGTTATTGACAGCCCCATCTCTGTGGCTAAAGAGTTAATAGAAAACAGCTTAGACGCCGGTGCAACGCGTATTGATGTAAGCCTTACCAACATAGGGTATGCCGAGATATGTGTGGCAGACAACGGCCAAGGCATGTCCCCTGAGGATTTGCCCCTTGCGGTGGTGAAACACGCCACCTCTAAACTGACCTCACACAATTTGTGGGATATTCACACCTTTGGTTTCAGAGGCGAAGCGCTGGCCGCCCTGGCTTCTGTATCGCACCTGACGATCCACACGCGCACCGCACGCCACGACACAGGAAGAGCTATCGATGCCGACACATCCGCCATCAACCCCATCAAGCGCGATGTGGGCACCACCATCACCGCCCGCGATTTGTTTTATAATACACCCGCGCGCCTTAAGTTTGCCAAATCAGAACGGGCGTTGCGCCTGAGCCTCAAGCTTATGCTCACACGCTATGCCTTATGTCATCCCCATCTCACGCTCAGCGCCACCCTTGAGGGTCGCTCTTTTTTTCAGCAGCCAGGCTGCCCCGCTGACACACCTTTCCATGAGGCCTTGGCCACGCGCGTGCCACCTCTTTTTCCTGATCTCTCAGCGGAACAATTGTGCCGTCTTGATGAACGCGCTCAAGATTATCACCTGACGGGATTGATTGCGCCTCCCACCTCCCACAGCGCGACAAGACAGCACCAATATCTTTTTGTGCAAAAACGCCCGGTCCAAGATAAGGTGATGGGCATGGCTCTCAAACTCGCCTTTCAAGATTTTGTGCCCACAGGTCGTTTCCCGTGGGCGGTTTTATTTCTTGACCTCCCCCCGGCGAAAATTGACGTCAATGTGCACCCGGCTAAGGAAGAAGTGCGCTTTGCAGAACCTAAGTTTTTGACATCATGGCTTATAAATGCGCTCTCCCACCCCCTTCACCAAGCGTTGGGCAAACAATCCACAGCGCCCACCTCTTTGCTGGCGCACAAAGAAAAGACGGCGCCCTCACAGCCACCCCCCAAGCCACAAGAACCCGCCCATTCTCTATCGATGCCTTCGGGGGCTGCTTCCTCTGCCTTTCAAAAGACAGATGCATCCTCTGCCTCCCCGGCGCCATCCTTTATGAAGGTGGCCGAAGCACCGGCCGCTTTTGATGAATCTCTGGCACTTTCAACGGAAGAACCACCTTCATCCCTACCTTCATCGTCATCTCCCTCGTCCTCACCATCGCCGTCATCGTTGTCTTCCCCCGACCCTTCCTCGCCTCCCCACCCGTCATCTGCGGTGAAACCTTCTTTCCCCTTACAAGAGGATCTTCCCCTCGAGCGCCGGCCGCTCGGGCGCGCCTTAGGCCAAATTCATGCCAGCTATATTGTGGCTGAAAACGAGGCTGGGTTGGTGCTTGTTGACCAACACGCGGCGCATGAGCGCATCACGTATGAACGTATCAAGAAAGAGCTGACGCACAACCAACCGGTGGCTTTGCTCATTCCTGAGCTTCTCACCCTAACAGCGCCGGCCGTCAAAGCTCTGACCCGTGTTCAAGACCCCCTCAAAGCCTGGGGGCTTCATATTGAACCGCAGGATGCTGAGCATGTGATGGTCTATAGTGTGCCTGCCCTTTTGCAGCACAAAAAACGAAGCCTGTGGGTGGATGACCTTACCCAAGCGCTGATGCACGATATGCAACAAGAATCCGCGTGTGAAGAACAAGATGAACACGAAGCGCATGATCTCGGACAGTCCTCAGGTGGCCCGTCATCTTCTGGCGATATGCGCGCGCAGGGTTTCCATCTAAAAACAACGCTTGACCATCATCTCTGGCGCGCTTTTTGTGTGGTGTTGGGCAATCACGCCTGCAAAAATAGCATTAAAGCAAATCACAGGCTTTCTCTCGATGAAATGGATCATCTTTTACGCACTATGGAAGCCACGCCCCATTCTGGGCAATGCAATCACGGCAGGCCCACATCCATCGTCTTAACCAAACAAGAGATCGCCCGCCTTTTCGGGCGCCATTAAGGCGCGTTCTGATGAGCGCTAGCTCTTGACGTCCACATGAAAAGGCGTGGGTAACAGGGAGGCCTGAGCCTTTTCGAGACGCTGCCCGGCCATCACATTTTTCTGAATGTCATCCACCAGATCGTCAAACTGACCACTCTCCACCAACGATTGCCCCCACGCTGTGACAATAGGCTCTTTCATCACCGCCAACGACGAATGCGGCGCTTCCTGATCATCAAAAGGATTGGACATCATCGCCTCAAACAAGCTGTCCATTAGTTGACCCACCATATGGGCCACAAAATCTTGAGACGCCTGACGGCTATCCACCCGAAATTGCTGATCATAGAGCGGGTTTTTGTGGGCAATTTCATAATCGTGGGGTGTGAGATGGGGAAGTGACGATAAAGGGGTCATAGCGTTTATTCTCCTGCTGATTCTGCCGGGGGCGTTTCTGTATTGCTGGCTTCTGTTTCGCTCGTGCTCTCTTCCTTATTGCTTTTTGCCAAAATCTCTAGGGCCAAGGCAATGGCCACAGCTTCTTTAACCCCCACTTCACGTGACGATTGTTGCGACTCTTTTGGCGCCGGCGCACGATTCGAAGGCCTTGATGCATACCCTCTGTCACCCTCTTGTCTATACCTTGTCCGCGGTTGGGAATCACGGTCATCATACCCATAAGATCGATTACGCGGTGGAGGTTGACGACGCTTGGGCGGATAGGCGTCATAGTCATCCTCATCATCCATGCGTTGTCTTTTGTAGCCCGCGCCACTTCTTTGCTCGTCTCTGGCGCGTTGTCTTTGAGCTTGCTTTCTGCGCTGCTCAGCACGTGCATCTCTTTCACGCTCACTACGCTGACCTTGCGCGCTATCCGCAGCATAATCTGCCCACAGCAAAGGCTTACACATAAATAACACCCACAAGATGACCCAACAACCCTTGCACCGCATCATTAGGAAATCTCAAGCTGGGCATGCAACGCCCCGGCAGAATTGATGGCACGAATCACGGATGACAAGTCGCTGGCCGGCAACTGTAGGGCGTTTAAGCCATCCACCAAATCGCGCAAACGCACACTGGAAGGAATGATCGCAATTTTTTTAGGGGGCGATTCTTCTACATCCACATCTGATTCAGGGGTAATCACCGTCCGTATGTTTTTGGGACCTTGTTGGGTGTTGCTCACAGATTGATTCACACCGCCACCCGCACCGCCAGGTGCACCTGCACCAGGACCACCTGCACCACCCACACCACCAGCACCTGCTGCCCCACCTGCTACGGCTCCACCTGCGCCACCTGTGCTCCCTCCGCCTGGACCCCCGGATGCACCACTGCCGCCTGCACCACCTGGACCTGTTGGAGCGCCACTCATTTGATTTACATCACCGCCAAAAAAGGCCATGGGCGCATCAGGTTGTGACACATTGAAACTTTCTTGAATGCGCACCGTCAAATTACCATGAGACACGGCCACGGTGCTGACGTGCACTGTATCCCCAATCACCACCACGCCTTCACGCTCATCAAGAATCACTTTGGCCGTTTGAGCGGGAACAATGTTGAGGTTTTCTATATCCGACAAAATATGAAGCAAGTGGGGTTGGTGCGTCTTAGGGATAGTCAGGGTGATGGTGGTTGAATCCACAGCCTTAGCCAGTCTGGGTGAGATATTCTCATTAATCACCTCTTCAATGCGACGCGCCGTGGTGAGATCGGGAATGCGCAGCGATAAATTCAATTTATCCATATTGGTCATAGAAAATTGAGACTCGCGCTCGACAATGGCACCATTGCTAATCACAGCGGCTGTCGGCACACCGCGCGTCACAGACGTGCCCGAACGCCCACCTGCATAAAAACTGCTGCTGGCCAGGGTGCCTTGGGCCACGGCATACACCTCACTGTCTGCGCCCAAGAGGGGCGTCACCAAAAGGGTTCCTCCCTTCAGGCTTTTTGAGTCACCCATGGCCGACACCACCACATCAATGGTAGACCCTTGCCTG
>CBFICL010000010.1:10313-37341 GCA_965661165.1 uncultured Holosporaceae bacterium
TTGCCTGGCAAAGGGAGGTAATTTAGCTGTCACCATCACAGCGGCCACGTTGCGTGTGTTGATGGTATTACCGCCGCCATCAAGACGTGTCCCCACACCCAAGCGATCTAACATAGAAATAAGGGTGGCTTTTGTGAATGGCGAGCCCCTTAAGGTATCACCCGTGCCATTGAGACCCACCACCAAGCCATACCCCACCAACATATTGTGGCGAATGCCTTCCACGTGGGAAATATCCTTAATGCGTGTATAGGTCAAATCTGCGTGCAGCCACGGCCACCACAATGCCATTACGCATAAAAGTCGAAACATGCCACGCATTGATCCTTTGTCAAACGGGGCCAGTGTAAACAAGCTCTTTTTATTTTTTCCTAAAAAAAAGAAAAACCTTTGCCTTTCTCTTACCGCTTCGTCACACTAATGTTAACGTGAACGCGCAAGCGCCCTTGGAACACAGGTTCTTTTCTTGACCCTTTTTTTCTGTTAAACCTTTTGCTATAGGTTGTCTTTTATTCCTTGGCATTTCTTGTCTTCTTATGATTCAGCAGGCCACATGTAAGGCGCCCGACCCTTTGGTGCGCGATGTTCTTCAGCGATTTCGCCAAGCCCTTGATTTGCCCGACCCTTCTGTATGCGGCCCCGTGGCAGTGGCCATGTCGGGAGGCGTGGATTCAAGCGTAACGGCAGCGGCCCTGGCCTTTTTTGGCTATCAGGTGGTGGGCATCACGCTCAAACTTTATAGCGGCACATCGTCGCACCGCCCCGGCACCTGTTGTGCGGGCAAAGACATTGCCGATGCGCAAAAAGTGGCCTTTGGCGCAGGGTTTTCCCACTATGTACTCAACTATGAACAGCGTTTTCATGCCTCTGTCATCAAACCGTTTACCCAAAGTTATGCCGAAGGCAAAACGCCCTTGCCGTGCGTTTTGTGTAACCAAACGGTCAAGTTTTCAGACCTGTTAAGCCATGCGCAAACGCTTGGGTGCGCGGCGCTTGTCACGGGCCATTATATCCAGCGCATCCAAACCCCCAAGGGGCCTCGGCTCTATCGCGGCCTTGACCCGGCTAAAGATCAAAGCTATTTCCTGTTTGCCACCACGCGCGAAGAGGTGGATTATCTTCGCTTCCCTTTGGGAGGCCTTCTAAAAAAAGAAACCCGCCTTTTGGCCGATTTTTTGGGGTTGTGCGTGGCAGAAAAAAAGGAAAGCCAAGACATCTGTTTTGTGGGCGGCGGACGGTATGATGATTTTATCCGCAAAACCTCGCCAGAGGCCTTTGTGAAAGGGCCCATCACCCACATCGATGGCCGGCATTTAGGCACGCATAAGGGCATTGCCCACTACACCATTGGCCAAAGGCGTGGATTGAACCTGAATGAAAACGAACCCCTGTTTGTGGTGAACATTCGCCCCCAAACCCACGAAGTCTGCGTGGGACCCAAAGAAGCCCTCTTTTGCCACGCCCTGTCCCTTGAAAAGGTCAATTGGCTTTTGGACCCGTGTGAGCAAACAAGCCGCACTATGTCGGTGAAGGTGCGCTCATCAGGCGCGTGTCATGAGGCGCGCGCGCTGTTTGATGCCAAAACCCACACAGCCTTGGTGTCGTTAATAGAGCCCGAGGCGGGCGTGGCCCCGGGCCAGGCATGCGTCTTTTATGACGATGACCTGCTCCTTGGCGGCGGCTGGATCCACGCAACACATCAACACCCCATCAAAAAACAGGAGCCCTTTTTATGTTCCGCACAACCTGTCTATGGGCATGCGTCCTAGCTCTTTATTGCCTTGATCCTTTGGGCTCCGCTCGCCCGCCTTGCCTTTATGCCTTTCCTCCTCAATCGCCCATGCCCCCCGACGCCACCAAGGCCCTGGCCAAGCTGTTGATACAAAAAGCCAACCTTCCTTCGCCTCAACCGCCCACACAAAAACCACCCGCCCCCCTGAAACCCTCCATTTCCTGCAAAGATTTGATCCACAGCACCCTCAATGCCCCGAGCGACGGCAAAGTGGTCAGTATTTGTGAAAATGCCAAAGACCGGTGCGTGGAGTATGCGGCCCTTAAATATCTTGTTGAACGCGGGCAAAGCCCCTTCCCTGAAGAGCAAACCTTGCACTTCTTGGCCGAGCTTAAGGAAAACAGCATCAAGGGGCGGGCGCGCTGCGAAGCCGTGCGCCGAGCATGCCGGGATAAAGACTTCCTCACCTCCCTTTTTGATTCCCGCGAATCTGCCAGTTATCGCCGGATCGAACGTTAATTAAGCGCTGATCGCCCGCAGGCGCACCTTTGATCTCGACGCCGCGACGCACCCAGGGGCCATCATGATCGGCATTTGATACACATGCTCTCCTTGATGCCTCTTATAAAGGCCACCCTTGTACATATCGTTGCGTATCCCCCTGTCTATGCTTTTGACAAATCGTCATTTTCTGTCTTATCATCAGCTTTTATCACGTAGTTTGGGCGTTATGCACTTGTTTCTTGGAATGATCGCGTTTTTGACGGGGCTCTTTTATTCTTTTTCGCCTCTGACCGCCGGGGAAACCACACTTCACACGTTGAAGGCTTTTGACCCCCTGCTTTACAGCTTTGGCTCACCCCACAAAACAATCACAAGTACGCAAAACCTGAAGACCAAGCCTGCAACGGTGCTTTTTTTGCCCAGCACACAAACAAAATGTGAGATTAAGTCTCGTTTTGCTGGGACATCCACGTTTCATAAACCCAAAAAAGAGACGCGCACTCTTGATGAAGCTTGCCTTGATCTTCAAGGGAAAATCTCAGACGGCAGCGCCTTAAGGTTGACTCTTCATGTGAAAAAGGGCAACCCACCTTTATGTTTACACGCAGAGCATATTCATCATCTCAGCATCACGGTGGATGAAAAAATCTATCCCCTGACCTTGGGCGATTTGCCTGGTGTGACGCACGTTACCCTCAACTCCCATCTTTCTGGGGTTACCCATCTGCCCGAAGGGTTGGCAACGCTCCCCAAACTACGCACCCTGTCTTTTACTGTTCATGATCCGTTTCTTTTGTCTGTGCCCCAGGCACTGGCTGCCAAAAACCCAGTGATGTCATGTCACCCTATCTTGGAGCATACCCATCTTGATGGGCAGCAAGGATGGGCGGGCTTGTATGATGAATCAACGGGCGTCTTTCCTGCCCCAACACCCGGCAATGAACCAAGCGATTCATCAGGCGATTCATCAGACAATCCACGAGATACGCCGCCAAACGACGCGCCAAAAGAATTGCCTCTCTATAACCGCTTCCCCATCGTGGCCTGCGATGACGCCACTGCCGCAATTTTGACTGAGCGCTGGAATATGCCCATGAATCCGTGCCGCCTTTGTATTTCTAGGGAACAGGGCGTACATGCACCAGACCCAGACCTTATTAGGTTGGTCCAGCAAACTTTTGCCGACCCTGTCATCACCACCATTCGCATCTTTAATGATGCCTCACCGGAGGGGTGGGATCGTCAAAAAGAAATAGCCGTACCTGACTTTGTGCCCCCCTTTGCTGACATTCAAAAGGTTTTGAAAGAAAGGTGTGACCATAACACAAGCCCTGCACCTGAAGCGGCCCTTGATTGGAGCAATGCTATAGAGGTTACGTCACAAGGCACCCTGCACAAAATGATTGGCCGGCTTGAGGTGGAGCCCGTGTTTTCTAAGCCCGTTTCAGATGGCCCCCTCCCTGAGTGCGAGGCCAACTTCAATGATGCGTCAGGGTTTTCCCTAACCCTTGAGTGGTCACAGGCTGAGATAGGTAAGCCCCTCATGATGCTGTCTTTAGGGCCTCTTTATATCAAAAACACTTTTGAGAGAGAAGGTCATCCAACCTATTACACAGAGGCCTTAGCACAAAAAAACTACCAAAAACCTGAAGGCAAAAACTTTATGCCTGTGCACCAGGTGTATGAAGGCGCGTCTTACGTCAGGGCGTTCTTAACCCACGTCATGAACACCCTGATGGCCCAAACCCTTCGTCATCAACACGCCCATGCCCGCAAAGATGCGCCGAAAGACACAGCGCGGATAGAGAAAGCCTCGCAGAATAAAGTGCCTGCCCACCACACAGCTGACTCTTCAAAAGAGGGCTCTTGCTAAAGACTACGCCCCTTCACAAGGACAGCCCCTTAACATCCCTCAGGCCTGGGAGCCTCGGCTTCGGCCCACGCCAAAAGGTGCACAAGCTGGTCAATCACCCGCTGGGTTTCTTGCTTATGCCACGCCGCCCATTGTGCATGGGTGATGGCAAATTCGCTGATCCGCGCCAGCCCAATATAGGTGCCCAGCAACGCCAAAGATGCCTCAATGCGCAGCATCACCACATCATGAGGGTGTTGTAATAACACCTGGCGCACCTTATGTGCATCCTCTGCCAACCGCGTGAGAGAGGCCGCCACGTCATGAATAACCGGCTGACGATCCAAGATCCACCCCTCATCTCTTTGGATAAATGGACATTGCTTTGTCAGCTGTAGCGAAGCCTCGGCATAAAGACCCAGGTTGGTCACAACACCCTGAAGGGTTTTGTTTTTGAGTCGCATACCCGCCTTGCGCTGATCGGGCGTCGGTTCTTTCACCGAAACAGGCAAGCCATACCCTACACCGCGTATATTGATGATCATGTCACCCAGCCCGGAGCGAACGTGGTGAAGGGCTTGCCGCAGCGCCGACATTTTGCGATGAAGGCGGGTATCATCCGTGCACACCATATGACGCTTGAGCAACACAGACGTAAGGTGCGCATACGATACAGGCTCAGGGTGATGGGCAAAAAGGGCCGCCAACATGTCAGCATGGTGGGGCTTGAGGCGATGCTGCTGATGGCCCGCGTCAAAAGATACCTCCAGCACCATGGCCGGCGCATTGAGGGTGTAGGTCCACCCGGTGCGTGTATCAATCAGCTGTTTAACATTCATCCAGGCTATAAAACACTTTTGTTTGCCCCTTCTTGATACGACAGGACATGATCTGAATCAACCCAATGTCGTGCAAACAGGCCACGTGCGTGCCGCCACAGGGCACGGGCGGAAAACCCTCAATCACGCACACCCAAAGCGCTTTGTCCGCAGGCAACGCCAAAGATGAGGGCAGCGCGGCCACATCTGCTGGCTGCAAGGCGCGCGTGGTGACCCGGCGATTTTCATGCCCTGCAACGGCTTCTTGCATCCTGGCGGCCAGGTCAGGCACCTCACACACACCATCCCACGCCACATAGGCTTCCCTTGGAAATTGATGGGCTTTGATGGCCGTAAGGCCCCACAACTGTTCACCCAAGGCAGCCACAAAATGCCCCGCCGTGTGATAGCGCGCGTGGGTACGGCGCCGCACTGCATCAACCTTCAAACGCACCGCTTGACCCGGCGCAAACCCGCCGTCTGGAGCTATCGACGCGATATAGTGGTGCACGCGCCCGTTCACCAAACGCACATCCACCACCGCCACAGCAACGCCCGGACCTTGTATCTCCCCTTGATCGGCTGGCTGGCCACCGCCTTGTGGGTAAAACACCGTTTGATCCATCACCACAAACGGGCCCCGCGCATCGGTGTCACAGGCCATCACCCGAGCCGAGGCCGCCAAGCGCGTGGAGGCATCCCTGTACATCAGCTGTGTCGTCATTGCTGTGTTATTTTGCTGTTTATTTTGCTGTGTCGCCATCTTAAGGTTCCTTTCAGGCCTTAGTGTGCCTTGGAAAGCATGAGCTCACCAATGAGGCACCGTTAAGTTCCAGGCTAGCACCCATGTACAAGGATCACGAGCACACATATCTCCCCCCACGAGGGAAGAAGACGCTTTTTATCCCCAGATTATCCCCGCTTTCTCCATGGGGCTTGGATCCACCCTTTTGGCAGAAAGCTTGAGGTGCCAAAAGCATCCCGCTGCCCCTTTTTACAGGCCTTTGCCCTTGATCCATACGCTATCCACACGCCGATCCATACTCTTATCCATGGGGCTTGACATCATTTTTACGTTTTGACAAAAAAGCTTGACATAAAATGTTTTTTATTTACGATAAAATATATCTGTTTGTTTTTATGGTGTTTTTGGGTGTTTGCGTCGGTGAGTTCAGCGTGGTATGTGGGTGGTGGTGATGAAACCATGTGCGTGAGTTTGATGGTGAAGCCGTGTGCGCGTGTGATGAGAGAACGTTTGTTAAGGTGGGTGCAATATGTTTTGGTGTGTGGGGGGTGGTAAGATAAACGGCATGTGTCGCAGCATGGGGCCTCTTGGGGGGTGAAAAAGCTGGCGAAAATCTTCGCCCCTCGGCATGCACACGGCACGTGCCACACACACAGGCAGACAAGAGGTAGCATGTGAAGGGTAGCCAACCTGTACACACCCCAAACGGCCCTTCGTGACGCACGAGGAGAAACGTGACCTTAACGAACCTGTTAACTCGCCAACCTCCCAAAAGTTGCCCATGTTCACCCTAGATTGCGACACGGCCGGGCGCTTATCTGAAAAATATGGGTTGCCAGAAAAGTTTGAAGCCTATCACCTCACTGTGAATCAACAACCTGCACAGAAGCCCAAAAAAGAAAAGGTGGACAACGCCCAAGAACCCACCCTTGATCAGCTAACAAAAGCCCTCACCTCTTCTATGTATGACTATCTCCTTGAAAAGTTCCGCATTACAGCAGATGCCGCAACACAAGGGAGCGAAACCGCGCAACAAAACATAGACGCAACAATAACATAGAGGCTTATTTTCAAGCCTCTGAACCCTATCATTTTAACACGGCCGAGGATGTGTTCATACACAAGGTGTTGTCCGCTTATCTTCCCCCTGAGATGTGGACACATATCTTTGGCTTTCAGAAGCAAGCGAAAAGGCGCAGTTTTATGCATTTACGGTGCGTTGGGAGCCTGACGGCAAAGCGCCTTGGGGGGCCTGACGGCAAAGCGCCTTGGGGGGCCTTTACCGCTGGGCCTTTTTATGTGAAGCAACAACACGCTTCAAAAGACCAAGAGGCCCCTTCCACAACGTTTGTCTACGGCAGGCCAGTGCGTCTCCATACTGTGGCAGAAGATGATGCGAAGGCTTTTCTTATCCACACCCTCAATATCCTGGCGTGTGAAGAGCTCAATGCCTATAAAGATGCTATCACCAGCACTGAAAAGAAGAGCTGACAGCGCACAAAAAGCAGAAACGCGCGTGCAAAAAAACGCACACAAGGCGCGCACAAAATGGGCAGGAAACATGGCGGAGAGAGAGGGATTCGAACCCTCGATACGGAGAAAATCCGTATAACGGTTTAGCAAACCGCCGCCTTCAGCCACTCGGCCACCTCTCCCCTGTGGGCACAGACCACCTATCTCTGGTGGGCGTAATAGGATTTGAACCTATGACCCCTACGATGTCAACGTAGTGCTCTCCCCCTGAGCTATACGCCCGCTCTCTCTTTCTGCCACACCGCCTCAGAAGACTCAAGCCCTGAGGCCGGATTTTTTGCCAGATGTTGGCCCGCGCGCCTCTACGGCCGCACCCCTCACCCGGCAAGGCCGTATTAATAATGGATGCCGCGATCCATGGCCGCCAAGAGCGATTCATGAAGGGCTTCTGACAAGGTGGGGTGCGGGAACACCGTGTTTAACACCTCGGCCTCGGTCAGCTCTCCTGTCATGGCCAGGGCGATGTTTGAAATCAGCTCGGTCACCCCGGGCCCAATCATGTGTGCGCCCAAAATCTCCCCCGTTTTTTCATCCACCAGGGTTTTGATGCCGCCATCCCCTGCCCCCATGGCCAAGGCTTTTCCGTTCGCTTGGAAGGGAAACAGGCCCACCTTCACCTGATGACCGGCCGCTTTGGCCTCGGCTTCGGTAAGACCCACGCTGGCGATTTGAGGCGCACTGTATACACACGCCGGAATCGCCCGCACGTTTATCTTATGGGGGTGCTGACCCGCAATGGTTTCCGCGCACAACACGCCTTCATGGCTGGCCTTATGGGCCAACCACGGACCCGCCGTCACATCCCCAATGGCATAAAGCCCCGGCACATTGGTTTGGCAATCGGGGCCCACCGCCACGCGGCCGTGCTCAAAGGCCACCCCCAGATCTTCAAGCCCGAGGTCTTCAGTATTCGCGCGCACACCCAACGCCAGCAATACAGCTGAAGCTTTGAGGGTCTTTTTATTGTCTAACGTCACCACGCACCCGTCTGACTCTATCTTCACAGAGGTGAAGCGCCGCCCTAACTGGCACGCAATCTTGCGCTTTTTAAAGGCTTTGAGCAACGATTCAGAAATGAAGGCATCGGCAGAAGGCAAGAGGTGCGATTGCGCTTCTACCACCGTCACCTGGGCGCCTAAGTGCGCATAAAAGCTGGCAAATTCAAGGCCAATGGCGCCTGAGCCCACCACAACCAACGACGCAGGGCATTGTTTTTGCACCATGGCCTCTTTAGAGGTCCACACATGCTGTCCATCTACCACGATAGACGGTGGCACCACAGGGCGCCCGCCCGACGCCACAATCACATGCTTGGCCTTGAGGGTTTTTTTACCTGCGACTGCCACTTCGAATACGCCCTGTTTTTGCCCCACAAGGCTGGCGGTGCCAGACATCACTTCGACCTCATGCTTTTTGAGCAAAAAGCTCACCCCCTTAGACAACTGCTCAGACACACGGCGTGAGCGCGCCACCATCGCCTCAAGATCAAACGTCACATCACCAACAGACACCCCAAAATCAGCCAGATGCTGCGCTTGATGATAGACCTCGGCAGAGGTAAGCAAAGATTTGGTAGGAATACACCCCCAATTGAGGCACACACCACCCAAATGCTCTTTTTCCACCACCAGCACCGACAGCCCCAATTGAGCCGCACGAATGGCGGCCACATACCCACCAGGCCCACCTCCTATGACAATGACATCTTTTATCATGACGCGCGAAATCATCCACTTAACATTTATTTCTTAGTGAACTGTAGACAAAAAAACGTGAAATGCCTATAAAGTTAATAGTTATTATGAGGTGAAAATTTTGATTTCATGGCAGTTTCTCCCCAGCATATTGCCTTTATCATAGACGGCAACGGGCGCTGGGCTCTTAACAAGCGCCTTTCTCGCGTCGTGGGACACAAACATGGCGCCACCACCTCGAAGAAGATCATTGAGGCCTGTCGCAAACGCCACATTCCTTACATGACGGTTTATGCCTTTTCGTCAGAAAATTGGAAACGGCCCGTGCATGAGGTGAACCACCTCATGAATCTGTTTGAACATTATTTGGAAAAAGAGCAAGAAGAACTGCTAAAGCAAGATATTCGCCTGAAGGTGATTGGCGACAGAGACCGGCTCCCGCCCCGCCTCATTCAACGCATTGAGCATGTGGAAAGGGCCTCGCAACATGGTCAATCTATGACCGTGCAAGTGGCCTTTAACTATGGCGGCAGGGCTGAAATTGTGCGCGCCACTCAAAACATAGCCGCCCAAGTGAAGCGGGGCGACCTGGCGCTTGATGACATCACCGAAGAAAAGCTGACCCAGCACCTTTATACCCAAGGCATCCCGGATCCGGACCTTATGATTCGCACCAGTGGTGAACAACGCTTAAGCAATTATTTGCTCTGGCAACTGGCCTATACAGAGTTCTTCTTTTTGGATAAGCATTGGCCTGATTTTACAGAGCAGGATTTAGATTTGGCCATTTTCTCGTTCCAAAAACGTCATCGGCGTTTTGGTAAAGCGGCCTAGCCTTCGTGATGAATGCGACATTGGCCCCCAATGCCGGCTTCAAGCATCGCATCCTGTCCATAGCCGTGATGCTGGCGTTATGTGTCCCCATCATCTATTACGGTGGCGTGTTTTTGCTCGCACTGATCTCGGTGCTTTGGATCGGTCTTTTATGGGAAGTGATAAGGCAGCCTAGCTCAAAATGGCACGTTATCCAAACGGCGGCGCTGTTCATTCTGATCCAAACCTTGGCTTTTTGTGTTTACCTTACCCTGTTTGCTGCGCCCTCTTACCTGTTCTTTCTCTTCTTTCTTTCCACATTGTGGGTCACAGACAGCTTGGCCTACATAGGTGGAAAATGGATCGGTGGCCGCCGTTTGGCGCCTTATATCAGCCCCAACAAAACATGGAGCGGCTTTGTCTCAGGCGTTGTGGCGGGGCAGATGTGGGCTGTGGGTTTTCTAACAGTTACTGCTCATCTCCAAGGGATCGTCCTTCTCATCGGGCTTGCGCTCCCCCTCGTGGCCTCGTTAAGCGACCTGGGCCAATCATGGGCTAAACGCAGGCTGGGCATCAAAGACACCAGCGACCTCATCCCTGGCCATGGCGGCTTGTGGGATCGTTTGGATAGCACCCTTGGCACCCTGCTCTTTTTTGAAGGGGTGTATATGCTCTTTCCTCAAGCCTGGCGTTGCTTTATGGCAAGTTTTGCTGGCGGGGGGTGATCTTTCGATCAAACACTTGAACCAGCGTTCCGGCCTGGGCCTGTGACACAAAAGCTGATTCCCCTAGCTGTACTTGCTCTCCTGTGGCTCGGCTCGTCACCTGAATCTGCTGAGAAGACGTCACCTCCGCCTGATAGGGGAGACCCAACAGATCCATTTCCTTCTTTTTCACACGTGTGTCTATACCTCGATCATCATAAAACACATCCACGCCTGCCTCCCTCAAAGAGGTATACACAGCATCACTCGATGCACGCAGGCTTTCGTCCATCACCATGAGAGACAGCGAAAATGGAGCAAAACACTCAGGCCACACAAGCCCTTGATCATCGTGAAAGATCCCGACAAGCCCTGCAAGTAATGCTGATAAATTGATGGCATAACTTCCCATGAATACCGGCAAAGACGTTTTGTCATCATGATGAACACACGCACCCAAAGCCTTCGACATAGAGGCCCCCCACAGCGTGACGTGCCCCACCTGGGCGCCGCGACCATGCGTTACGGCACGCGATGAGGACAACGTTTTGGTGGACGCGTCCGCAACCTTGGCTTCATACAGGGTGCCCTGCCTCAAAGCATCGCGCATAGCCTCTTCTTCATACACCACATCCAACGACCCTTCAGGGGTAAGCAACACCACCTTGTGGACATGAGGGTTCTCTTCATCAGGCACCAACACAGCTGAAGCGCCCATGCGCTGAAAAGCTTTAGCATAGCCGCTCACTGCCCGCTGGCGTGACTGGTGCATCCCTTTTTCATCGGCATCAAAAGAACAGCCATCTGCCGTAATAAAATCGCGAGAACGCAACATGCCTGGGCCTGGATTCTCCCGATCTGCAAACTTCCACTGAAGCTGAAAAAAGTATTGAGGTAGCTGTGAGGCGTGATGAATATGCGCCTTGAAAAAATCTGTCAACGCCTCTTCACTTGTGGGGCTACACACACATCCCTCACCCTCGCGATCCATGTATGTCACAAGTTCAGGCCCATAAGAGGTGGCGCGCCCGCTCGCCTGCCACAAACGTAAGGGCTGAACCATGGTCATCATAACCTCAAGCCCGCCAATGGCTTCTTGGGCCTCACGCACAATGGTGGACACCTTTTTCAACGCCTTAAGGCCCATGGGCGACCATGCATAAATACCTGTGGATAAGGGATGGATCACGGAAATACGACGCATCCACACATAAGAGGTTTCCCCCTTCAATGAGGGATCATCACAAGTATACCAAAAATAGTTTGTTAACCGCACAACGACCTTTTTGCCAACAATAAAGTTAAATATTGACTATAATCTATTAAACCATGCTGTGAATAGAGTATATGACAAAAAATAACTTGTTATACTTGTTTGATGGCTTGCCTTGTTCTTGTTGTTTGTCATAGCCACGCACCTCTTGATCAAAAACCCCTCACCTAGAGTGCGCAGAAAAGCATTTTTTTCAAAGACTTTTTTAAAAAAGTTTTCCCGAAAGAGAGGCTGAAGCTTGACAACCCATAGATAAGCTTTCATGGTCAACACTATGTTGAGGCGTTCTGGATTTTTTGTTGGCTGCGTGGTGGGCATGCTTCTTGTGTCTGGGTGCCAGAATAAGGAAGTGCCCTATTCAGATCGTTCGCTCTACACCATTTACACAGCAGGCGTTGATAAGCTTGAAAAAGAGAGGTTCGTTCAATCGGCGGATGAGTTTTCTCAAGTTGAACAGCAATACCCCTATTCAAGTTGGGCACCCAAGGCCCAGCTGATGGCAGGTTATGCTCTTTATGAGGGCAAAAAATACACGCGCGCCATTGGCACATTTGAGAATTTTCTCTATCTCCACCCCTATCACCCCTATGCTGACTATGCCCACTATATGGTGGCCATGAGTTATTATCAGCAAATGGATAACATCAATCGCGACACACAAAGTAGTGAATATGCCCTTGAGGCGTTTACGACAGTGATGAACCGCTATCCCACCACCGCTTATGGCCTCGACGCCAAAAACAAACGAGCCAAAGCGTTCAATCACATGGCCGCACACTATACCGCCACGGGGCGCTTTTATCAGCAGAACAAGCTTTTCATTGCTGCCATCAAGTCCTTTCAAAAAGTGCTTAACGACTTCCGCGGCTCTCGCTATGAGCCTGAGGCTACATACCGCATTTTAGAGTGTTCGCTCTCCCTGGGCTTACCCCGAGAAGCCGAACTGGCTCAAAAACACCTGGTTCGACATTTCCCTCAAAGCGTGTGGTGCACGCGCGGAAAAGAGGTGATGGCGACGTGCCAGCCCCCCGCTGCCTAAACCATGAATCAGGGCCGTGCACATGCGCAAGCACGCCTTACGCACCTCGATCAAGAGCTGTCAAAACATAATGACCTTTATTATAATCAAGACGCCCCTATCATTGATGACGCTGCCTATGATGCCCTCAAGGCAGAGCGGGAGGCGTTGCTAAAAGCCTGGCCCGATCTTGCCATGTCTAGCACCCTCGCTTCGGTCGGTCACAAGCCCACAGGCCCTTTTGAACGCGTCTTACACCGCGCGCCACTCTATTCTCTGGATAATGTCTTTCAGCCGGACGATGTTATCCACTTTATGGGCAAGATGGAACGTTTTTTGGGGATCTCTGGGCCCCTTACGCTGGTGGCTGAACCCAAAATGGATGGCCTATCCATTGCCCTTATTTACGAAAACGGAAAGCTCACACAGGCTGCCACACGGGGTGATGGGAAATGGGGAGAAAATATCACAGCAGGTGCGCGCGTCTTATCCAGCATTCCTCACCAACTGGGTACATCGGCGCCGCCCCTCATAGAAATCCGAGGCGAAGTCTATCTTGATAAGGAGGTATTCATCACCCTCAATCAGCAGCGGGAAGCGGCAGAGCTGCCCCCTTTTGTCAATCCGCGCAATGCTGCCGCCGGCTCGATGCGCCAATTAGATCCTGACGTCACAAAATCGCGAAACCTGTCTTTTCGTCCCCACGGGTTTTTCACACCATCTTACTGGGTGGCCACCTATGACGAGGGCATGCGCCACCTCAATACATGGGGATTTACCACCAACAAGACGACCCTGTGCCAGGCCCCCGAGGATGTGAACCGCTATCATCAAGACATGGAAAAAGAACGCTCTCACCTTGATTTTGACATTGACGGCACGGTTTATAAAGTGAATGATCTGGCGTTGTGCCAAAGGCTTGGGCACAGTCACAAAGCGCCGCGCTTTGCCTTTGCCTACAAGTTTAATCCCGAAACGGCCCTAAGCCGTCTTGTGCACATTGACCTTCAGGTGGGACGCTTGGGCACCCTCACGCCTGTAGCGCATCTTGAGCCCGTCAATGTGGGCGGCGTATTGGTGACGCGTGCGTCGCTGCACAATGAAGATGAATTAAGGCGGAAAGATATCCGCATAGGCGACACGGTGTCGATTCACCGCGCAGGGGACGTGATTCCCCAGGTCACAGGCGTGATTCTTGAGGAGCGCCCGTCAGGCACGGTTCCCTTTGTGTTCCCCCAGACCTGTCCTGTGTGTGGCGCCCCTGTTAACCGTAAGGAGGGCATGAGCGCCAGCCGGTGCACGGGCGGCCTATCTTGCAAAGCGCAAGCCATGGCGCGCCTCAAGCATTTTGTATCGCGTGATGGGTTTGATATTGCTGGCTGCGGCGACAAAAACATCGCCTTTTTCTGGGAAGGTGGATGGGTCACCTCCCCTGCTGATTTTTTTACGTTAGGCACACGCAATGCGCAAAAAGAAAACCCGCTGGAAACCCAACCTGGTTGGGGCCCCTTATCTGTTAGCAATTTATTACGCGCCATCGACGCGCGACGCCACATCTCACTCAGCCGTTTTCTCTATAGCTTAGGCATTCCGCAGGTGGGCGTTGTATCGGCCCATGTGTTGGCAGAAACATACCTCACCCTTGATGCTTTTCAGAGCGCTCTCTCTAAAGCAGCTGATCGCGAAAGCCAAGCTTTTCACGACTTGCAAGCCATTCACAGCATCGGCCCCCTTGTCGCGCAGGAAATCATCCATTTTTTTCAAGACCCCAGCACCCAGCAAAGTGTGAAGGACATCTGCGCCCACATCACCATCATGCCCACCACCCCACCTTCGTCTCACGAAAAACCGCTTTTAGGAAAAAGCTTTGTTTTCACTGGCACCTTGACCCAACTAACGCGACAAGAGGCCAAAGCGCGCACGGAAAGCCAGGGCGGCAAAGTGCTGACAAGTCTATCGAGCAAAACAGACTTTCTTGTGGCGGGTGCCAGCCCTGGCAGCAAAATCAACAAAGCCCAAGCCTTGGGCGTTAACGTGCTGGACGAGCCTGCTTTTTTAGCGCTCTTGACGTCTTAAGTGCTTGAAAGCTTCACATAAAAGATACACACGCCCCTGACTCATCCCAGGGTTGCGAAAATAGCCTCTGCGAAAAAGGCTTGGCTTTTGACACAGAGTTTCTTACCCTCATACCTAGTGGGAGATAGTTTAACGGCAGAACGCCCGGCTCTGGACCGCGTAGTCCTGGTTCGAATCCAGGTCTCCCAGCCACTGCCTTCTTTGCCAACAGAACCTCAAGGGTCAACAAACCTCGAGCCGCTTATTTGGAGCGAAAGGAAAGCTGAGCTGACAAGGGCACAACATGCCCCCCCGCCTTATGAACACGCATGGGCAGATGAGCCAAACGATCCATATCACCACGCGTAGCCCGAATGGCAATCACAACAGACTTCTTTTTTCTGATCAATTTTGCCAAAAAAGAAGGCGTCACCCGCTGACATCCATCAAGAAAAACGTGAGACGTGATGGCATAGAGCCCGCGCTCTCTCCCTAAGCGCTCTGCGCAACTGAAGGGGGTGGCCAGTGTATCTAAGAAAAAGAGCCCGTGCTGGCAACAATAATCAAAAAGCCACCCCATGGCCTGCTCATTTTTTGTGAAGGCTGTGCCGTTCGTGTGAGTAATGCCAATCACCCGAAAAGCATGCACACGATCCATATAACGCGCTATATCGTCAGAAGGGCTTTGGGCGCTTAGAAACTGTTGATCCTGAATGCGACCTTCTGACTCCAGCGGCACATCCAGCAACACCTCGTGACCCGTTTTATAAAAACGCTGACACAAAAAATCAGCATGATACGCCCCAGAAGGCACCGCAACGGCAAACTCGCGCGGAATGTGCACCAACGATTCTTTCACCATCTTCTTGTCCTGACCCAAGCCAAAGATGACAAAACTTACAAAAGGCCCCTTGCCTTTTAGGGGCGCAATGTGCCCATGCTCGCCAAGTTTGCCGCCCCCATGACACGAGGCATATTTTTTGGACTCTGGTTTTGCCAGCACAGACACATTGAGCGCAGGAGCTTGGTGCACCACATCCTCACGAAAGGCATCCTCCCCCTTTTTCTCCCCCTCAAACAACCACAGGGCTGACATGAGAAATGTCAAGCATATGCCCACCACCACGCCCAGCACAACAGGCCGCGTAATAGGACGAAGGATACGTTTCAAAAACTCAAGAAAGGGCGGCATGATCAAAGAGTGTTACAGCAAAAGCCAAAAGTTACGTTTCAGAAAACCCCACACCACGTGATCCAACACCGTAACAATCAAAACCCTGATGATCATAATTTATGGAATATTTTTGCTAACGTTGTCAATTTCTTTTTCTTGCACTTGTCTGTGCGCTCCGGGCGCGAGCCTGCCAAGAGAAACACCCCCATAACGCGTTCTGATAAGACGTCGCACCTCACACCCCCAAAACCCCAAGATTTTGCGAATTTCTCGATTTTTTCCTTCATAGAGTGTGATGACGCACCGACGCTCTTGCGCCCCTAGTGGCTTTAAAGGCTTAATATAGCATGGCACATAGTGCACCCCCTTGATGGTGAGACCAGCGCGCGCCTGGGCGCACATGTCAGGTGTGAGCAGCCCCCGATAGTGCACATGATACACACGAGCAATCCTGTGGCGCGGAAGCTCTAAAAAGCGCTTGAAAGCCCCATCATTGGTGAGCAACAATAATCCTTCTGACTCTTGATCCAAACGCCCCACAGTCTTGAGACCTTTTCCCGGCCCCTTAAACACATCAAACACAGAAGGCCTCTGAAAATCATCACGATGGGTTGTCAGCACCCCGCGCGGTTTATAAAACGCCCACACACGCCTGGCCGGTTTTGCTGAAGGAACAGATGCGCCATCCATCACAATGTGGTCTGCTTCACTCACCTGCGTGGCAGGATCAAGCACACGCGACCCATTGAGGCACACGCCGTGCTCTTGAATCCACCGATCCAAAAAGCGGCGCGAGCCCATGCCACGCTCAGCTAAATATTTGACAAGTCGCACCTTGCGCCAAACTCCTACCCTTGTGAGGTTCTCAAACAGCAACCCCTGCGCTTTGTGATGATTTTTTAAAAAACGGCCCCACCCCTCTTGTGCAGGCACAGCTTCTCTCTTACTATATCCCCTTATCTTAATGGGTAGCAAGGGGGAGATACATGCCTAAGATTCCCATGACGCAACGGGGTTACAAACAACTGGCGCAAGAGTTGAGCCGCCTCAAAAGCACAGACAGGCCTGATGTGATTGCCGCCATCGCCGATGCCAGGCGCCATGGCGACCTCTCTGAAAATGCGGAATATGCCGCTGCCAAAGAAAAACAGCGCGTGATTGAAAGGCGCATCAGTGAGCTTGAGCAAAAAATTGCTGATGCCGACGTGGTGCATGTGCGCGCCCCGGCTGATAACTCTGTGGTCTTTGGCGCATGTGTGACCCTTTTTGACGAAGCAAGCGAGCGCGAGCTTTCCTATCAAATCATTGGCGAAGATGAAGCCGATATCAAAAATGGCTTTTTATCCATTGAATCACCTCTAGCGCGCGGTCTTTTGGGTAAAAAACAGGGTGAATCTATTGAAATCACCTCTCCCGGCGGCACCAAAGAGTATGAAATTCTTAACATCTCTTATGACGTCGATGAAAGCAAGGCAGCACCCGTTTCTGGCTAGATCTCCATCACGCACGCGATAAAGCCCCTTGATAAGGCCCTTTCTATCCTGCTGAAGCGTTGATGACCGAGCCGTACGCTTTGGCCTCATCTTCGCATACGTTAGCCCACACCCCGTGGTCGGGGTGAGAGGATTTGAACCTCCGACACCCTGCTCCCAAAGCAGGTGCGCTACCAGGCTGCGCTACACCCCGACCCTTCTCAAGTAACATAAAAAAAAACTTATTTCTATGTCATTGTTAATAATTATTTACGGATGTGCTTTGACAAGACACACAGATCGCTGATAACAAATGCCAAGCATAATCAGCCCTATGCAACATAACCTCAAATGAATACAGGCAAGCAGAAAGCGATTATTTGCTGCAAACCAACCTGAAAAGTTGGCCTAGTCTCTATCACACCCATCACCCACCAACCTTGTTGCATGCAGGGCGGCCTTGCTTGACGCGTGCGCAAAAAACCCGATAAAGTGCACGGTATGAACGCTTGTCCACAAACCAATGATCTCCCCTTCGTCACCTTTCAAGGCGCCATTGCTACTTTGAATGCGTTTTGGGCAGGTCAGGGATGCGCGCTGTTGCCATCGTATGACATCGAAATGGGGGCCGGCACCTTTCACCCTGAAACGGTCTTTCGGTGTCTGGGCCCCACCCCGTTTTATGGCGCATTCGTGCAACCCTCACGCAGACCCACAGACGGACGGTTTGGCCTTCACCCCAACCGTGTCTATCGGCACCACCAATTCCAGGTGCTTCTCAAACCGTCGCCTGCCAACGTGCAAGACCTTATGCTGCAAAGCTTTGAAGCCCTGGGCCTTGACATGACCTTACACGATATTCGCTTTGTGGAAGATAACTGGAAAAGCCCCACGCTGGGCGCCGCAGGCCTGGGATGGGAAGTGTGGTGTGACGGGATGGAAATTCTCCAATTCACCTATTTCCAACAAATGGGAGGGATCCAGCTCAAACCCATTACGGCTGAGCTTGTCTATGGCCTTGAACGTTTGATGATGTTTTTACAGCATAAAGACTGTGTCTACGATTTGCTGTGGCAGCGTATGCCAGACGGCACGTGCCTTACCTATGGCGATGTGTATCAAGAGGCCGAAGCTATGCTGTCGTCTTATAACTTCCACGAAGCCAATGTCGCCGACCTGACAGCGCGCTTTTCCATGGCAGTGAAAGAATCAAAACACCTTGCGTCTCGAGAAATGCCGCTGCCGGCCTATGAACGCTGTGTGCATGCAAGCCATATTTTCAACCTACTCGATGCGCGAGGCGCGCTGAGCGATAAAGAGCGAGTCTCTTATATACAAGAGGTACGGCACTGCGCTGAACAAAGCATCCACGCGTGGCAAAACCGCTCTTCTGCCTCTGCTGCATAACCTCTGCACCCTTTGCCGCAACGCATGGTGGCACATCCCGCCTGTTGGATGGATTTTTATACACTTTTATCAAGATTAAGATCGTCTTTTTGTAAAATTTATATAAAATAATTTCAATCAATGCAGTAAAACCACAGTGGATATCTTATGTTTTTTTTGTTGGCTACCTTTGTGGCCTGTCTGTCTGTGCGCTCACCCGCGTCCCATGCCGGCATATTTGACCTGGCAATCCTGGCACCCAAAGATCTTGTGTCCACGCAACGACGGGTTTTATCTGAGCACGCCGAATGCCAGCATATTATACTAGACGTGCCTCAACAGGCACCACGCATCTTTTTATACAAAATAATTGTCAATGATGAACAGGTGGAGAGCCTCACCGGTGACTTAAGCGCTGCCATCGGTGAATATATCAAGCACACGCAAGGCTCTTCCCTCACAGCCGTCATGCAAAAAAATCTTTCCTATAGAGGCGACGCCCTTTTCTGGCAGGTTCGCCTGGCGCCTGAAACGCTTTTGAATCAGCTCAATCGACGCCTCTATTGCACGATTCATGCTTATGATCCTTACCATCACAAACCAGCCTTATACCAAACGAATATCCTTGTGGCGCGGCACGTGAGAACAACAAACGGCCAGATGCTTACAGCTCAAGATATGAACACGCTTGTTCACATGTTTGCTCTTCCCTCTCTCACATGGCACCCACACACCCTGGCGCTGTCGCCGTCTCCCCCCTCACCGGAAAAGAAAGAATACCACTTCCCTTTGGTATCTAGCCCTGTTTCTTCTCCTTCCATTCCAAGTGCGATCTCTCTTTGTTTACCTTCGCCGCAAGGTTTCCCTGCTTCCACACAGCGTCGCCGTCACCCCGCTGGCAGCCCTCAAAAAGAGACGACCTCCACCCCCGCGCATAGTCCCACCTCTTCAGACACAGCCCTGTTTATCCCCTTTTTTTCACGCATGAACATTAGCCCCTCCTTTCAACTGCAGCCCCCACCAAGACGACCCGCTTACAAAGCTTGCCCTATGCCGTTAACGCCCCTTTACGAAACACCCGCCCACCAAGAGCCTTTGCAACAAAATCCCTTACAGAAAGAGCCTTTGCAACAAAATCCCTTACAGAAAGAGCCATTACAACAAGGATTATTACCACAAAACGCCTCACCACAAGCGACCCCAGAAACATCCACGCTTTATCCTCCCATGCCCCCAAACATGTGACAGCACGATTGCATCGCGGCTCAGAACACGCTAACAATAAGGAGGTCAATCGTTAAGGATCAAGGTGGAGAGACGCTGTGGGTGATGTGGTGTTTGAGCTGTTGACAGAAGAGATGCCCGCCCGCGCCCTTAAGGGCGCACAAAAGCAGCTTCAAGACATGGCCCACAAAAAACTCACGCAAGTGGGGCTTGGCTATCACACCCTTGCCACCTTTGCCACGCCGCGCCGTTTGGGGTTCCATATTCACAACCTTGATGCTGTGGTAAAACCTGAAACTCTCATTCTAAAAGGGCCGCGCGTGGATGCACCTGAGGCCGCACTTCAGGGGTTTTTAACCAAGGCAGGCACCACCAAAGCCCAATTAACGCAAGAAACTTCCCCCAAAGGCACCTTTTGGACAGCCACCATCACCACCCTTGCGCAAAACACACCCGATCTGTTGCCGGGGTTGCTTCTGGCGATCATCCAAGAATTTTCTTGGCCAGCGCGCATGTTCTGGGGCCAAGGCATGATGTCATGGGTGCGCCCTGTGCGTAGAATCCTCTTGTTGTGGGATCAACGCCCCTTGACCATGAAGGTTAATTTTGACGGCACCCTCCTTATCAGCAGCCATCTCACAGAAGGCCATCGCTTTTTGAGCCGCGGCCCTTTTGAGGTAGATTCTTTTGCTTCCTATCAACGCATCTTGCATGAACATTACGTGATGTTGTGTACACAAGAACGGCGCGAATCTATTTTATCCCAGGCGCAGCCCCTGCTGGCCGCAAAAGACCTTCATCTAGCGCCTCAAGACCTGAACGAAGGCGGGTTGCTTGATGAGGTTCAAAATTTGGTAGAATGGCCTCATGTGCTGCTGGGTCGGATTCACGACAATGTGATGCGCCTTCCCGACAGCGTGCTGGCCACAACCATGCGCGTTCACCAGCGATGTTTCCCCACTTATACCCCTGACGGCGTGATTCAACCGTTTTTCGTGGCCGTGGCCAACACACACACACCCGATAACGGAAAAACCATCACCCAAGGGTTTGAGCGCGTGATCCAGGCCCGCCTTAAAGATGCGTTGTTTTTATACGAGCAAGATATTAAGACCCCTCTCAACGTTCAGCGAGAAAAGCTCAAGCATCGCCTTTTTTTCAAAGGATTAGGCACCCTTTATCAAAAAACAGAGCGCCTCGACACCTTAGCCGGCGCTGTACTACCCACCTCAGCGCATCTCAAGCAAGCCGCCACCCTTTCAAAAGCGGATCTTGCCACACTGATGGTGGAAGAATTTCCCGAGCTTCAAGGCGCCATGGGGGGTCATTATGCTTCACGCGAAGGGTTACCGCCAGCCGTGTGCAAAGCCATTGAAGGCCAGTACCAAAACCCTGCGCAGCAAGAAAGCATGAGTCAAGAGGCGCGTTATTTAGGGCTTATAGATCGCCTCGATAGCCTCTATGGCTTTTTCGGGCTTGGCCATAAACCCACCGGCTCTAAGGATCCGTTGGCCCTCAAGCGCATGGGCAACACCATCCTTGACATCTTGGTGTCCCTCCCTTTTGTGGACATAGAAACGCTTTTGGCCTCTGTAGCTTCATTGTGGAAGGATCAAGGCGTATCTTGTGACCCTGATCAGGTCATCACAGATCTCACCCTCTTTTTTAAAGAGCGGTTGGCGTTTTTCTTCAAGCATCACGGCTATCCCAGCTCGCTGATCACCTTTATGGAGGCCGCCACCCTTTATGCGCCTCTCAACCTTCAAGGACGCTGCGCCTATGGAAGTTGGTTGTGGCGCCTTTGGCAGAGGCCTGCCTTTCAAGGGGTCATCCATGCCATGGGCCGCGCCACCAAAATCCTTGACAAATCAGGAGCGCCCTCATCCACGCCAGACGCCCCGCAAAATAACCATGACCTGCCTAATACATCGTTATTCACATGCCCTGAAGAGCACGCGCTGTGGGACCACATTGAGAAGCTGCACAACCAACTCACAAAGCCTGCCACGCCTGCCGCGCCAGCGGCGTTTGAGGAGCCCCTCTTTGGCCTTAGCGCTTCTATTGACAAGTTTTTCGAAGCTGTCATGGTAAATGCAGATGACCACTGTTTACGAGATAATAGGATCAGACTCCTTGCACGCCTCCATCACCTCACCCGACAATTTGGCCCGTGGGATGTCCTCTAACGCCCACGATTGGATCACCACCCTTAACGACCCGTCTGAAGGCGGTTTTCTAGAACAGCGCCAGCGTTTGGGCGGCAAAGGCGCGGGTCTTAAGGAAATGGTGGCGCTTGGCTTGCCGGTGCCCCCGGGCATCATTCTCACCACCCACCTGTGTAACTGGTTTTATGACCATAAGAAAACCCTGCCTGAGGCCTTTGATGAGCTGCTGGCCTCACATCTGATGCAGCTTGAAAAGCATATGGGCAAAGCCTTGGGCAATGCGCACGATCCTTTGTTGCTTTCGGTGCGCTCAGGCGCGCGGGCGTCCATGCCAGGCATGATGGACACCATTTTGAACCTCGGGCTGAATGACCAAACGGTGCAGGGCTTGGCTGAGAAAACGCACAACCCCCGGTTTGCCTTTGACAGCTATCGCCGGTTTATCCAGATGTACAGCCACGTGGTGTTGGGGCTGAATCTAGAGCCTTTTGAGGCCATTTTAGAGCACTATAAAAAAGCTCGCCACGCAGCTCAAGACAGCGACCTTCCCCAAGAAGACCTTATGGCCATGACAGAGCGTTTTAAGGACCACGTGCATCAGATCACGGGCGCACCCTTTCCGCAAGACACCCACACCCAGCTTAAGCAAGCCATCATTGCCGTTCTGAACAGCTGGATGAACAAGCGTGCCATTACCTATCGCCAGCTTTATCACATTCCCGAAAGCTGGGGCACCGCGGTGATTATTCAGGCCATGGTTTTTGGCAATCTTGGCGATCACTCAGGCACCGGCGTGGCCTTCAGCCGCAATCCATCCACGGGTGAGAAATCCTTTTTTGGAGAATATCTGCTCAATGCGCAAGGCGAAGATGTGGTGGCCGGCATTCGCACGCCTGACCCCTTGACGAAGGCTCAGAAAAGGGAGGGGCAAGTTTCTCTCGAGGAAGTGATGCCCGATGTGTTTGCAGAACTCAATCACATCAAAGATCACCTTGAGGCGCATTATAAAGATATGCAGGACATTGAGTTCACCATTGAAAACCACAAGCTTTGGATTTTGCAAACCCGGGCGGGCAAACGCACAGCGCCGGCCTCCCTTAAAATTCATATCGACATGGTGCATGAAGGCCTCATCACCAAAGAGGAAGCTTTGCAGCGCTTTGATCCCCTCACGTTGGATCAATTTTTACATCCACAGCTGGCCCCTGATCATGGCCTTGCGACGCTGGGGCAAGGGTTGCCAGCCTCACCAGGGGCGGCAGTGGGGCGCATTGCACTCACGCCAGATGCGTGTCTCAAGTTTGCCGAACGGGGCGAGCCATGCATTTTGATGCGCGATGAAACCAGCCCAGAAGACATCGACGGCATGGCCAAGGCTAAAGGTATTTTAACGGCTCGTGGTGGCATGACCAGCCACGCCGCGGTGGTGGCGCGCGGCATGGGAAAACCTTGCATCGTGGGCACACCCGATCTTTATATCAACCTTTCGCAACACAAGGTATCGTTGGGTGGTCACACGCTTAAAGAAGGCGATTTTCTCACCCTTGACGGCATGTCCGGCAATATCTTTGCTGGTGAAGGGGCCTTAGAGATGGCGCCCCCTTCTGAGAATTTTTCCACATTTATGACATGGGCTGATCAAAATCGGCGTCTTTCTATCCGCGCCAACGCAGACACACCTCACGATATTGAAACAGCTTTTTTCATGGGCGCCGAAGGCGTGGGTTTGTGCCGCACAGAGCACATGTTTTTTGAAAGCCATCGCATTTTAGCACTAAGAAAAATGATCCTCTCACCCGAACCTGGCACACGCAAGCAGGCCTTGGCTGATATCTTACCCATGCAGAAAAATGACTTTCTGGCCATGTTTAAGGCCCTTAAGGGTCACCCCATGACGGTGCGCCTTTTGGACCCCCCCTTGCATGAGTTTCTCCCCCATGGTGACGCAGAAATCGACCAGCTGGCCCAGGCCCTGGGCATCCGTCCCCACAAGGTGCGTGCACGCCTTTTAGAGCTGAAGGAAACCAACCCCATGCTTGGCAACCGCGGATGCAGACTGGGGCTCACCATGCCTGAGGTGTATGACATGCAAATACGGGCGCTGGTGGAGGCTGGCGTCGAAGCGCAAAGAGATACCCCCGTCAACCTTGAGGTGATGATTCCTCTCATTTCGCTGGCTGGCGAGTTTCGTGTGCTGAAAAACCGCATTCACGAACACACGCAGCAGATTTTGACCAACCTGGGCGCAACCTTTTCTTACAAGATCGGCACCATGATTGAGCTGCCGCGGGCCGCCCTTAAGGCGGATAAAATTGCGCGAGATGCCGATTTCATGAGCTTTGGCACCAATGATCTCACCCAAACCACTTTTGGCTTCTCCCGTGATGACGTCAACTCTTTTCTCCCCACCTATAGGCATCAGGGCATCCTTGAGCGCGATCCGTTCACCTCGGTGGATCAATCCGGGGTGGGCGAATTGATCCGCATTGCGGCTGAAAAAGCCCGACGCGTCAAACCCGATATCAAGCTGGGTGTTTGTGGCGAACAAGGGGCGGACCCTCAATCCGTGGCCTTTTTTGAACAGTTGGATTTTGATTATATCTCATGTTCGCCCTTTCGGGTGCCTGTGGCGCGCCTGTCTGCCGCCGCGGCCCGCGTACGCCGCACAAGAAAGGTGCGCTAACCACACTCACCACAGCGTGTGCGCTGGCGTGAAGCCTTTCCTCAGCGCCGAGACGAAGGGTTGTTGTGGGGATGCGCCTTATCATACACCGCGCGCATCTGCGTCAAAGAAACATCGGTATATACCTGCGTCGAGTTGAGCGAAGCGTGACCCAAAAGCTCTTGAATATGCCGCAGGCTGACCCCTTCACCCAAAAGATGGGTGGCAAAGCTGTGCCGCAAGGTGTGGGGCGTAACGCGCCCCGTGAATCCCAAGTGGCCACGCAATGTCACCATAATCTGCGCCACACGGGTGGGATGCAGCCCCTTTCCCCGCAAACCCACAAAAAAAGGCGTCGTGGCCGTCACCATGTGTGGGATTTTCTGGCGATAGATCGACAACGCCTCATGCACGGGCTGAAGCAACGGCACCTGCCGCTCTTTGTTCCTTTTCCCCACAAAACGAAGGCACACCCCTTTTTCCCACGATGTGGGTACATCACCATGGGTTAAGGACAAGGCCTCGGCAATCCGCATTCCCGCCCCATACAGCAACAAAAAAAGGGCTTTATCACGCGCTTGTTGCCACGTATCCTCCGGCAGATCTGCAAACGAAAGCGCTTCTTGGGTGGCCAACGGACGGGGTAAAGAGCGCGGCGTCTTCATCGACCCCAGCCGTGACAGATTCTGGGCCGCTTCAGAAAAATCAAGCCCAGATGGTTGGGCTTCGTGCGCGCGTTCACCCTGTTCACACGCATCCTGCACGCCTAAAGGGGGATGAGATAAGGAAGCACAAGAAGCTGTTGAGGACGCGTGAGGATTGGCCGCCGTTAACGGAGGATGACGACGGGTGCGCGTCAACGCTGAGGGGCTGGCCGTAGGGCCTTGCTGACTTTCTTTGAGGAAGCGAAAAAAGGTTTTGAGCGCCGACAAACTGCGGGCCCGCACACGCGCGCCCACCCCTTCTTGGTGCCGGGCCGCCAAAAACGCACGAAAATCAGTCACCGCTAGAGATGCCAGCATAGCACCACTGACCACCTCACCATGATAGTTCTGTAAAAAGAGGAAAAACTGCTTGAGATCCGACACATACGTCACCCAGGTTTTGGGGGAAAGCCCTCGCTCAATGGTGATCCACGCCTCAAAAGCCTCAATCTTATCGCCCACAAAGGCATCACAAAAATGCCGCAAGCAGGCCGAAGAAAGAGGTGTACGCGCCGCCTTGCTCATGCTGGCCCTAAGGCAAACACGCGGCCCGCAACTCTGGATAATGAGGCACAATGGTTTCCAAGCCTTGATCTGTCATGGGATGCGCGTGAAGGGCAAAAAAGATCGCCGCCGGGCACGTGGCAATATCTGCCCCCCGCAATGCGGCCCCTTCTGCATGCTCACGCTGACGAATAGAAGCCGCCAGGATCTCTGTGTTCATTCCGCCCATGTCATAGGCAATGCGTATGTCTTCAATCAATTGCAACCCATCACCGCCTGAAGCCTCAAGCCGACCAATAAACGGCGATAGATAAGCGGCCCCCGCTTGCGCCGCTAGCAAGGCCTGTGCCACAGAAAAACACAACGTCACATTCACAGGAATATTTTGATCAGACAAAAGTCGGCAGGCTTTCAGCCCCTCCGTGGTCAAGGGCACCTTCACCACGATGTTATCGGCCAGAGAGGCGAAATATTTTCCCTGATCCACCATCTCGTCTGCCTTTTCTGACAACACTTGAAGATTAAAGGGCCCTTCCACCACCTTGGCCATGGCCGTAAGATCGGTAAAAGAAAGATCTGGCGATTGAGCCAGCAGGTGAGGATTGGTGGTCACACCTGCCAAAAAGCCTGTTTCATGCGCGCGGCGGATGTCAGCAGGAACAGACGAGTCGAGAAAAAAACGCAAAGGACACTCCCATGATGATGCAATGATTGCTGACCATTCTAAAATTGACGCCTTTAAAAAACAATCTTTCTCTCAGCATTTCGGCTTTTCTCTCATTTTTAAACACGCACCACATCAACTTTTTCCTAAAGGCCAAACAATTGTTTTTTATGTGTGCCCTCTGCGCAAAAAGGTGGTATAATAAGATGAGAGTGTATGGTGCATTTAGTTCACCACGTTCGTTCGCTATGTTCGAGACAGAGGTGATCAGCCGCAACCATCACCAGCGATAAGGGCACCTCACCTTACGAGCGCGCCCGTGATAAGGGAGA
>CBFICL010000011.1:0-6378 GCA_965661165.1 uncultured Holosporaceae bacterium
TACGTGATCGGCACCACGCACCCCCATCATCCGCATCAACCTACACATGCCGTCCGCCTTTTTTTTCACAAAAAGCAGTATTCTTACCTCAAGCAAAAAATGCAGCCCGCCTCTTTGTGGCAGGTGTGGGGCAAGACACATCATGAGCAGGGCACGTGGATTTTCTTTTTCCCCCGCTTTGCCAAAGATAACCCTGATGAGCCGATCAGACATGACGCTATTTACCCCCAAACCGAAGGTCTGACATCTCAAAAAATAGCACACCTTGTGACCTTGGCCCTTAAAGAGATGCCCCCTGCTGAGGCATGGTATGATCAGGCTTTTCTTACAGAGAATAACTGGCCCTCTTTTGAAGACGCGCTCCGGCGTGTGCACGGCGTAGATCGCGCCACATCTGAAGAGCAAACGCAGGCCAAAAAACGCCTCTCTTTTGACCGTCTGCTCGCCAGACATATTCTTTTTCATCAAAAAAAACACGAGCAACACCACCAACAGGCCCTCTCTTTATCCTCGTCTCACGAAGGGCAAGACACCTTTTTTGCTGTGCTTACGCAAGAGAACATCGCGCTGACACCCTCTCAGAAGGAAGCCTATCACACAATTCTTGTGGACCTGAAGAAAGCCTATCCAATGCGGCGCCTTCTCCAAGGGGATGTAGGAAGCGGCAAAACCTTGGTTGCTTTTGGTGCCATGATTCATGCCATTCATGCAGGGGTGCGCACGGCTTTTTTGGCACCTACAGAAATTCTAGCCCAGCAAACCTATGAAAAGTGTGCACACCTTCTCAAACACACCTCGGCGCGCGCTGTGCTCCTCACCCGTACCACGCCTCACAAAAAAGCCTGTGTGCGCGATATCTGTGATGGAACGTATGATGCCATTATTGGCACCCACGCCCTGCTTTCAGAAGGGGTGGCCATTCCCAACCTAGGGCTTGTGATTATTGATGAGCAACAGCGCTTTGGGGTGAGCCAACGCAGCTCTCTCCTTACAAAACAAGTCCACGTGCCCCACCTGTTGCTGATGACGGCCACGCCCATTCCACGCACCTATAGCCTCATGCTACGCGGGGATGTGGATACCTCTTACCTGCAGTCCCGTGTAACATCCAAGCGCACCACTACGCTGTTGCCCCAAGAGCACATACACAGCCTTATGCCCAAAATAAGGGAGGCACTGAAGACAGGCAAAAAATTATTTTGGGTGTGCCCGTGTGTTGAGGCCTCTTCAGAAAAAGCTGCTGTGAAAAAGCGATGGGCTTTTCTGGAACGCACTTTTCCGGGCCAAGTCCATGGGCTTTATGGCGCTCAACCTGACCAAGAGAAGCAAAAAGCTTTGGCAGATTTTCGGCAAGGCCTCACCCCCATTCTTGTGTGCACCACCATTATTGAAATTGGAATTGACGTGCCTGATGCCACCCACATGGTCATTGAAAATGCTGAGTCCTTCGGCCTGGCGCAATTGCATCAAATGCGGGGACGTATTGGACGACAGGGGCAAGAAAGTTTCCTAGTCGCGCTTTATACACCCCCGCTGTCTGAGGTGACGCGTCAACGACTTGATTTTTTCCAACACAATGATGACGGTTTTGCCCTTGCGCGAAAAGATTTTTCCCTGCGCGGCGAAGGTGATATCTTAGGCCTGCGGCAAAGTGGGTTTTTAGATACATCCCTGCTGGCCTCGCCTGAGCTTGCGCGTAAGGCACAAACGTTTCTCCAGGCCTCCCCGCCACCTGACCACATGCAGACATGCCTGTTATCGCTGTTTGAACACGCACAGATACAGACGCTTGTCAAAGCAGCCTAGCTCTCCTCAAGCTATAGCTTTTTTTGCAGGCGCTGTAAGATCATAATCGGCGGCACCAACGTCACCAGCATCAGCATGGCCAAAGCTGAGGCCAGGGGCCAATCACGGCTATAGAAAAACTCATTCCAAATCATCTGCCCAATCATCAGCACTTTGCCGCCCCCCAAAAGCTCGGGCACCACAAACTCCCCCACCACAGGAATCAGCACCAAAATAGATCCGGCCAGCGCCCCGCGTCGTGAAAGGGGAAAAATGATTTTCCAAAAAATGGCCAACGGTTTGGCGCCTAAATCTGAGGCCGCTTCCACCAGATGAAAATCAATTTTTTCAAGGGCACTATAAAGTGGCAAAATCATAAAAGGCAAATAGGTATAGACCATACCTAACAGCACAGCCACAGGGGTGCCAAGTACACCTTCCGTACTGTTAAAAAGACCCAGCTTTTGAAGCAGGAGGCTCAAAAAGCCTTGTGCATCAAGCAACCCAATCCATGCATAAACGCGCACCAAAAAGGAGATCCAAAAAGGCAGCAGCAACAGCATGAGGCAGAAAAAACGCGTTCTTTTTGGCAACAGAAACAAGCCATAGGCCACAGGATAGGATGACACCAAGCACAACAATGTGGTGGCAAACGCAAGACCAAATGAATTGAGATAAGAAAGGATATAAAGGGGATCAGAAAGAATAAAGGCATAGTTATCAAAACTGATCTTAATCTGCATCACATGGCAACCCACCCACGAAATCATGGGCGCAAAGGGGGGGATGGCAATCAAGCTTTCAGAAAAACTGATGCAAAAAATCACAAGCAGGGGGACCAGCAAAAACGCCGATAGCCATACATAGGGGATCATAAAAATAAGAAAGGCACTGCGCTTTCTTACATAGTCAAACATAGCACCCATCCAAGAATACATAGGCTACGCCGTTAACACCACGCCATTTTCTGGCTTCCAAAACAAAGACACCACATCGTCCCATTCCACCACACGCTCACGCAATCGCCCGACATTGGGTTGGGTGGCCAAAACGATTTTTCCCGACGGTAGCCGCACGTGATAAATAGAAACATCACCCAGATACGCAATATCCTCCACCTGCCCCTTCACCGCATTGCGATCACTTTGCCGCTCACGCACAGACATCATGATTTTTTCAGGACGAATCCCCACAGAAACCTGCGCCCCCACAGGCAATGACGATGTGTGGCTGACATAAAGATCAGTATCCAGGTCTTCTGACCGCACCAACAGATGATCGGCTTCGTGCTCAATCACCAGCCCTTCAAATAAATTGATGGCCCCGACAAACCCAGCCACAAACACAGAATTGGGGTATTCATAAATCTCACCAGGTGTCCCCACCTGACAAATGCGGCCATGATCCATAATGCCCATGCGCGTTGATACTGTCATGGCTTCTTCTTGATCGTGGGTAACCATAATAAAGGTCAGGCCCAGCTCTTCTTGAATATTGACCAACTCAAATTGGGTATCTTCCCTCAAAATACGGTCAAGAGCGGCTAAGGGCTCATCAAGCAGCAACACTTTCGGTCTTTTCGCCAACGCCCTCGCCAACGCCACGCGCTGTTTTTGCCCCCCAGAAAGAAGCGGCGGCTTACGGTGTGCAAAAGCGCTCATGTGCACAAGCGATAACATTTCTTTCACCCGTTTTTTAAGCGTAGGCTCGGGCATTTTTTCTTGACGCAGGCCAAAAGCCACATTTTCTTCAACGGTCATGTGAGGAAAAAGGGCATAAGATTGAAACATCATATTAAGTGGACGCTCAAAAGGCGGCATATCCGTCACATCCACACCATCAATCAAAATCCGCCCTGACGTAGGAACCTCAAACCCCGCTAAAATCCTAAGGAGCGTCGTCTTGCCACACCCAGACCCCCCTAGCAAAGAGAAAAATTCATTCTGATACACAGAAAGACTTACGCCATCCAAGGCCTGCACATTGCCAAAAGATTTTGTCACATGGCGAATGTCGATATAAGGCCTGACTTTGGGGTCTTGCCAAGGTTCAAGACGTGTGAGCGAAAGTTTTACCATAACAATTCTCCCTAAAGGTTATGCCCCGCCCGTATCATGGTCCAATAGCGAAGGCGCAAACGTTCATAAGCACGGGGAGGAATCTGATCTAAGAGAAGACGTTTTTTAACAGACGCATCCAAATAGATGGTTTTTTGCTTTTGAATATACGGGGCCACCCAACGCTCAGTCCCCATCACGGCATTGGCTGTATAGGTTTGGTTCGTAATCTCGGCCATCACTTGAGGGCGCATCAGAAAGTTCATAAATTTATAGGCCAGGTCTTTATTTAATGAATCGCGCGGAATCGCCATCGTATCAATCCACATCAAGGCTCCCTCTTGAGGAATAACATAACAATAAGGCGAATGCCCTGTTTGTTTTTCCCAAGCAGCAATGGCCATGTGCGCATAGGAGGAAAAAATCTCCGCCACGGCCACACGCTCAGATGCAAGATCTTGCAAAATTTGGCTCGAATCAAACTTATAAATAAAGGGACGGATCTCAGCCAAATACGAAGCCGCCTCCTTCAACACATCGTTATGAAACCCAAAAGGATCCTTTCGTTTGTAAAACAAAACGTCTGGAAACACATCGGCCGGTGAATCCAGCAAGACAACGTGATAAGGCGCCAGCTTTTTCAGCCATGGCTTGGAAAAAAGCAACGCCCAACTCTCATAGGGCGGATCATCCCCCAAAGAGGCCACCCGCGCTTTATGGTAAATGATACCCGTTGTGCCCCATAAATAAGGCACCGCATACACGCCCTCAGGGTCGGCCATTTTTAATTTTTCTACCACCACCGGATCAAGATGCTGAATATTCGGCATTTTTGTTACATCAAGCTTGGCAAAAATCCCGGCCGGCGCAAAAAGCTTGAGGGTAGGAAACGCCGGGGGAAAAACCAAGTCATACCCTGAATGAGCCGCCAATAACTTAGCCTCAAGAATTTCAAGGGTGCTAAAAGCGTCATAATGCACTTTGACACCTTCTTCACGCTCAAAGGCTTCGATCACTGAGGCTGGGATATAGTGCGCCCAGTTATAGATATGCAAAACACGCTTGTCTTGCGAAGGCGAAAAGGCTGTATAAAAAGCAAGCGCGACAAAAAAAATAAAAAACGCCACACTGACCAAAAAATTTTTTGACACACTCAGGCCTCACACACGCACCCACGGTCCACAGACTATAGAAGTTTTTTCAAGATGGCGCTAGAGTGATCGCATACAAACGTTTGTGGGACCTCTTTTCAAAGGATCTTTTTATGAGTCTTCTTGTCTTACTTTTTGTTGCTGTTCTCATCTTTTCCAGGCTCTGGCAAGTGCTGGGTCAAAAGATGCCCCACAAGCCCCGCAAAAGGACAGTATTTCTGGATAAACGTGACGTGGAAATTCGCAAACATGTGGCAGACCCCAAAGCATTTTATCCCGGGTTTGATGAATCCCTCTTTCTTGAAGGGGCTGAAGCCTCTTTTTTGATGATTCTCAAAGCGCACCAAGCCCAAGATCAAAAAACCCTCAAACCTCTTGTCTCACCGGCGCTGTTAAAGACACTGCTCAACAGCCCTATCCCCAAAAAGCCTTCAGATATCTATCTCACCGCGGTGTCTATTCAGCATAAACATCTTGAGAAAAACACAGCCTTTGTGTCGGTGCAATTTGCCTGTGATCAGATTTTTGACCAAGAAACGGTGCCTACCCAAGATGTGTGGACCTTCAAGCGTAACATTAAAAGCGATGACCCTAACTGGGTGCTCGATGGCATCAATAGTAAATAAAGTTGCGCAGTGAGCCCACTTTTTGTGACAGTGAGCTTTCCGGAAAACGCACCATGTCTCCCTTGAAATAGAAATCGAGTTTATCCCAAGATTCGTTATAGAAAATGCCCAAATGACTCATACCCATGGTGGCATCCAAGTTATCTCTCAAAAACATCGACAGCTCTGATAGCTTTCCATGGCGTCCCCTTAAGGTCTGATAGTGATGAAACTCTTCCTCAATGGCTTTGCGGCGGCGCGGCGTCACCAAAAATAACACCGACCGTTTCTGCGCCTGTTTATTTTCAGACGAGAAAAAATATTGCACCAGCGGCACTTTTTCAAGCAACGGAACACCGCTCTTTTTATAGGTTGTCCCCCGATCATAATTGCCGCCCACAATCCCTGTTTCATTAAACTTGAGACGCAGTTTCGTCTTGATGCGGGTTTTTTGCGTATCAATCAGCTGATCTGACAGGCCTGTGGGCAGGCTGGCGTGGGTCACCGAGCTGCTCTCCATATCCACATCAATTTCCACCATTTTCCCTGTGATTTTTGTGGGCGTAAAACTCACCAATGTGCCCACAGGCAAATTGATCAACGACCCGCCTGAGCTTCCCGATAATCCGCCCACCAGCGTGTTGCCCGAATCAAACGTGGCCGGCTTGCCCAAAAAAGCCGTCAGCACCGGACGACTCAACAGCTCTACCCGGTCGTTGGTAATGTTAACGATGTTGGCATTATATTGCACCGTGCCCCAGGTCATGTTTTTGGAAAAAA
>CBFICL010000011.1:6388-37205 GCA_965661165.1 uncultured Holosporaceae bacterium
CGGGAAGAGGTGAACTATCCCCTGCAGCCAATTCAGCAGCGCTCAACACGCGACCTCCATCCAGGCTTTTATAAAACAAAGTGTCAATCTCAAGGGGTTTCAGGCTTAACAGCGTGCCGTTGACAAAGGATTCGAGAAGGTTTTGACCCTTTTGTGTGGTGGTTTTTTCATCCAAAAATAACAATACGCATTCAAAAATCACCACGGGATCTTCTTCTTCCTCTGGCGGCCCGAGCTTCCTTTTGTGTTTCCGAAAAGCAGCTTTAGACTTTGGAGATCCATCACCAAAAGAGGTGAGGTCAGGTGCGGACGAGCCCCCATGAGAGGGATCCACATACTGGCCATCCGGGCCGGGCAAGGCGGAAGGTGGTGGCAGCGAAAGGTCCTCCTCACTGCCGGGTGACAGTGAGATTTTTTTCAACAACCTTGGTGACAGATTCTGGTATACCCTCTGCCAGCTGTCCATGCGATCTTGCAAAAAATCCACATCCGTTTCATCCCCTTTGTGAATCAGGGTTTTTAACTCCGCAAGATAGGTGGCGGCCACCCCGTGATGGCCCACAGCTGAAGAAAGCAAGGCCGCTGCGCGCAAATAAAGGGGCCGCTGGGGGGAGGCTTCCGCCAAACAAGCAAGGGCTTTTTTGATGCTCACAAACGCACAGGGAAGATCGTGGGCATAATAGGCAGCAAAGGCCATTTCATAAAACAGCACAGGGTCTCTGGGCCGCAATTTGATGGCTTGGGCAAAATAACGCTGGGCAGGCACGTACTTTCCCATACTCACCTGCAGCCGACCCATGCGATAGAGCGCATACCAACTATTGGGATCAAGCCTTAGAGAGGTGTGGTAGGCCGTTTCGGCCAAATCTAAATTTTGTGACATCCCGCCTGACGACGATGCCGCCTCATAGGCCATGCCATTGAGCAAATGCAGCATCGGCTGATTGGGAAACTTGCTCAGGGCAAAATTGGCGCTCATGCTTGCCCGATCCGCATCCCCTTCAGCAAGGGCAGACATCACCTTTTGGGCCTCTTCTTTCCACGGCTCTTGTTGATCAAGATAAGAAAGCTCGGGTTTGCTTGTGGGGCCGCAGGCAGACAACAGCCACACCCCCCACAAAAAAAACACAAAATGATATTTTTTTAGCATGTTTTCCCTGCTTTTGTGTTTTTTTATCCATTTTAGATATGATTTGGCACGGCCAGTCAATAGAAAAAAGCAGGAATGCCTTGTCTCTCTCGTATTTTGGATTATGATGGGGGGATAGCAAACCTCACACAGGTCAATTTCTCGGTGTCCCTCAGGGGGCGGTGGACCTGTGGCGGATGAACTGAGAAAGGATAGAACCCGCTATGGTACATAAAATTGGCATCACAGACTTGATGGGCGTGGGCGCTCATTTTGGTCACAGAACCCAACGCTGGAACCCCAAAATGAAAGAGTACATTTTTGGGAAACGGGCTGGCATTCATATTATCGACTTGAGAAAAACCTTGCCCATGTTGGTAGACGCGCTCAATGCGATTGAAAAAGCCATTGCCTCAGGCGGGCGTCTTCTCTTTGTGGGCACCAAAAGGCAAGCATCACAGATTGTTAAAGAGCAAGCTCTGCGCGCGGGACAATACTATGTCAACAAACGGTGGCTTGGTGGCACGCTCACCAACTGGCACACCATTGCTGAATCGATCAAACGGCTTAAGCACCTTGAGGCTCAATTTCAAACAGACGATTTTCAAAAACTCACGAAAAAAGAGCGTTTGTCTCTCACCCGCGATCATGAGAAGTTAGAAAATGCGTTGGGCGGGATCAAGGATATGGGCGGCCTGCCTGATATGTTGTTTATTGTGGACACCAACAAGGAAAGCATCGCGGTGGCTGAGGCCAAACGACTGGGTATCCCCACTGTGGCCATTGTGGACAGTAACTCAACCCCAGATGATATCACCTACCCGATCCCTGCCAATGATGACGCTGCCAAGGCAATCGCTTTTTATTGTGAACTTGTGGCCGAGGCGACATTAACGGGCCTTAAAAAAGAATTTGGCCACGACACCGATAAAAAACAGGCCACAAAAGCATCGGACACCAAAGAAAGTTCTGAGGCGTCCGCCAAACCTGACGAATCTGCCGAAGCATCGCAAGAACAAGAGGCCCAGCCCGCAGAGCAAGACGCACCGGAAAACGCGCCAGAAAAGGCTCTCCAGGACGCTCAGGCACCTTCTGAAGATGCCGATATGAGAAAGGGTGGGTAACGTATGAAAGAAAACATTCAAAAACTCAGGCACATGACCGGCTGTGGTATTCTTGACTGCAAAAAAGCCTTGGAGGCCACGAATGGGTCTCTTGAGGAAGCGGCTGTCTGGCTTCGCAAACAAGGCATTGCCAAGGCTGCAAAAAAAATGGATCGTGACACCACCGAAGGCGTGATTGGCGTGGCCAAAGAGGGAACCTGGGGCGCCCTGTTGAAGGTGGCATCAGAAACTGATTTTGTGGCGCGTAATGAAACTTTTCAAAGCTTTGTCAAAGAGGTGCTGGCGCTTTTGGTGAAGGAAAAACCGGCCACACTCGATGCGTTGGCGCAGCTTGCCATGGCCTCAGGTGAAACGGTGCAAGAAAAAACAACGCATCTGTCCTCTGTGATTGGTGAGCCTATTAAACTGATGGATTTGCAAGTCGTTTCTGTGGATCAAGGCTATGTTGGCTCTTATATCCACAACGCCTATACAGACACCATGGGCACCATTGGCGTGTTGGTGGGCTTACACAGTGAAGCAGATCCAGAGGCGCTTCATTTGCCCGGCAAACATTTGTCTATGCATGTGGCGGCTTCTAAGCCCACGGCGCTGACCCGTGATGACCTTAATGCAGATGACGTCAACAAAGAGCGGGCCTTTTTCTTGGAAGATGCGCAAAAAGCGGGCAAACCCGAAGCCGCCATTGCCAAGATTGTTGAAGGGCGGATGAGAAAGTTTTTCTCTGAAACCGTGTTTCTCGAGCAGCCCTTTATTATGGAGCCTGAAAAAACGGTGGAAGCATATGTCAGCGCTCTGCCTGGCCAGGTGCGCATCACAGGCTTTGCGATGGAGAAAATTAAATAACCAAAGGCACGACCATGGGTGAAAGATCAGGGCAAGATACTTTTTCGTCTCAGCGCGTTTTGCTTAAACTGTCTGGCGAAATTTTCTCACAAGATCGGCTCGGCTCTGTCCTCGATCAAGTGGCCACACTGGCTAAATCTCACACCTTGGTGATTGTGATAGGCGGCGGCAATCTCATGCGCGGACATACGGCCCCTTTCACCCAAACATCTCGCCTGTTTCTTGATCAAATGGGCATGTGTGCCAGTGTGCTCAATGGTCTTTTTCTCAAAGCGCATCTGGCCGAAAGGCATATCCCTTCTGAGGTGATAAGCCCCTTTCCCCTACCAGAAAAGGTCTCCCTCTTCAGTGAGGATAAAGCGCAAGATATTTTGGGGGCCAAAAAAATCTTGATCCTTGCTGGCGGCACGGGCCAACCTTTTGTCACCACAGATACAGCCGCCGTGTTAGGCGCACTTAAAACAGAGTGCAGCGTTGTGCTCAAGGGCACAAAAGTGGATGGCTTATTTGCGCAAGATCCATCCCGCTTCCCAGACGCACCCTTTTTATCTCACCTCAGCCACACAGAGGTTTTAGAAAAAAATATTCAGGCCCTAGATAGCACCGCAGTGGCCATGGCGCGGGATTTTGATTTGCCTATTTATGTGTTCAATATTATGAAAAAGGATGGACTCTTGTCTGTGCTGCACAACAGGGGTCGTTTTACACGCATCACATCTCGGGGGGATTAACGATGTTTCATGAACTGAAAAATAAATTAGAAAAAAAGATGGAAGACAGTTTCCAATCTTTTCTCAAAGATATTCAAGGGCTGCGCACAGGACGTGTGACCACGCAGCTGCTTGATCCCGTGCAGGTAGACGCCTATGGCAGCAAGATGCCCTTAAATCAGGTGGCCACGGTGAGCGTGCAAGGCCCGTTGACCTTGCAAATTCAGGTTTGGAGCCAAGAGATGGTGCCGCAGGTAGAAAAAGCCATCTCAGACGCAGGCCTGGGGCTCAACCCCCAAACAGCCGGTTCAACGTTGCGCATTCAGGTGCCTGACTTAAGCGAAGAGCGCCGCAAAGAGCTGGCCAAAACGCTGGGCAAGTATGCAGAAAATGGGCGTGTGGCTGTGCGATCTATTCGGCGCATGGGCATGGACGCCCTTGAGAAGGCAGAAAAAGACAACGACATTTCAGAAGACGAACTGCGCGCCCACAGTGGACAGATTCAAAAAATGACAGACGGCATGATCAGCAAAATTGACCAAACGGTGAATGTTAAAAAAACCGAATTGATGAGCCTTTAAGCACGCAGCCTAGGGCTTGCTCTGAAAAATGTGAATACGTTTCGGAAACTGCCACACCATCAAAACCGGCAGAGCGCCACTCATGATCCACACCATCAAAGACACCGCCGGCGAAAAGAGGGGCACCAAGACATAGTCGGAAAAAGCCTTGAGGGCCACAACGCCCAGCATCACAAGACTGATTAGCCCTACCTTTTCTTTGGCGCGAAACACGCCGGTCAACGATTTGTGCAAAATCAAGCCCGCCAAGGAAAACCCTAGCAGCATATAACCATCCATCCACACCGCTTTGGGCACATGCGCAATAAAGGCCACCAGCCCAAGGCCCACCAAGGTGAGTAAAAGACCGATGATATAGATACGCCCCTGAAGCAAAGCCCCTCTGGTGAGCAGTGAGAAAAGCATCAGCAACAAAAGGCCCATGCCTGCCCCCAGGACAAGGGAGATAAGGGGCACACTTTGATACCACAGCCCCCCAAGCGCACATATCGCCATCACCCCACAAAGAATGCGTAAGGGCCACAAGGACGATGCATAAACAAACCAGCCATAAAAGGCAACAGCCAGCGCGGCCAAGCCATGGGGCAAATAGATCGCTTTGTCTTCCGTAATCCAGCGATCAAAAATAATGTCAAAAAAGGCCACCACCAGGGAAGAAAACAGCACCAAAATAAAAGCCTCTGCCGCCCGTTCCCGCGCACGGCTCACATAACACAACAAAAACACAGGAAACACCACATGCATGGTGGCCAAGGAAGCCATCGCTTTGGCGACACCTGTATAAATATTTGTATCCATGGAGCGCGTCCTTATACAAAGCTGCCTTACCATACGCCCTTATGGGGCGCGAGTCAAAACAATCCCTATGCATGGATCCCTCTCCCGTGCTGGATCTATCCCACGCACACACCGCCGAGCGATCAGGTTTTTTGAGGCGCAACCTTAGGCGCAACCTCACGTTATGCACATAGCGTTTCAACCCAAGAGATGATTGTGGAAAAGAAAAGGTAACAAAAGCCTAAGCCGTCGCATCTCATCCACCCCATCACGCTGTGGGACAAGGCGGAAAAAAACGCTGCCCCTTGGCGCAACTTGCACCTCTATGCTTAAGCCCTTAGGCCCTTGCCGCTGAGAGAGCCTCCTCCCAGAGGTCAAAATAGCGCCCCTGAGGGTGCCACAAAGATGGCCGCCATGCACCCAGATGCTAAAGCCTCAGCAAGCTGAAGAAGCTCATCAAAGCTCAATCAGATCATAAAAGGGATCTTGGGTGAAATACCCCGCAGCTATCAGTGCCTGACGCGTCCGCTCAACAAAAAAGTTATTAATACGCTCTAGAAGTCTGGTTGCCTCTTCACTTATAGGATCAAGGTCTGTATACCTTTCTTTCAATGCTTGTAGGTCAGGATGACCTTCTCCCATATAAGACCTCCAGAAGGCATTGTTCAAAAAGAAATCAACCATGGCGGTTTCATCATCAAAAACCACAGACTCAGCAAGAATGATAGGTGTCAGGTTGTTCCAGTCATCACGGCAATGTGCTTGCGTAGAAATGATATTGCCCGCGCCAAGAACACGGGACACAAGGCGCATCGCATTCAAACCCACTTCAAGATTTTCACCATATCCCTGTCGAAGGGCCGCCTTAAAAGTGCCAACGCGTAAAGGGGACATCTGGTCAATGAGGCTCTTGAGTTGATCTGTAGAATAGGAATCTACACTATTGATAAGGCCTATACTCTGGGTTATTTCCACACCATTACCTGCCAAACAAAAAGCCTTGATGGCCTGTACATTACCTTGTAAGGCCTGATCAAACGCAAACTCATAAGATATGTTGAGCGCCTCTTCAATGTATTTTACATACGCAACACGGGTGCTGGTCAGAACAGCCGCACGCCTAAAATGTGCTAATGTTAAGCTGATTAAAGCCTTCTCATAGTCAGAACCACCCGCTATTTTTATAAAAACCGAGATCGCATGCAGCTCTTCTATCCCCACAGCTAGATTATCTGAACACGTGGTGGTATGTTCTTTCAGTATGCTCCATACCTTTTCCTTAATATCCTCTGGAATAGCGTCTGGTTCCTCATACATTTTTTCAAAAAGATAAATCATACTGCGCAAAAGATCTGGGGTATTACCTCCCTGAAAGTGCTCAGAGCTTCTTACTCCTTCTTTAAAGCTCTCAAGGCAGCGCACTTCCACTGAATCACCTGTATATAAACTCTGCAGCATATACAGCCTGTTGATAAGGTATTGTGGTGTTGGGTCGGTCTGACCTCTGTTGCGATCACTAAATTGTTGTGCCCACAGATGCTTATGAGGATCTTGGAGAAGATGCGTCATGTGAACCAGGCAACCGCTTGGCCCGCACGTTTGCTCAAAGCGGCGTTTGCCATAGACATACTGAATAGCTTTTTTAAGATTCTCCTCAGAGTCATTGTGGAAATCTTGCGGAACATCTGCCCTATACCAGCTTTGCAACATCTCGTGACTGTAAGGCTGATATCTGAATTGCATACGTTGACGTCGAAGGGCCGCTTGTGCCTGAAAATGACGTTCTGCGGCACGCTCGCGCTCAAGGCGCACGCGGATCGCCTCTTGACGTTGATAATGGGGGTTCGCAGAGGGCAGACCTTGCCTTGCCCTCATGGCCCGGCGTTGAACATCAAAATCGATGTAGACACGGCCATTACGGACAGGAAGATGAGAAACGTGTCCATCGGGCGCGACAAGCGGCATTGTATGAACGCGCTGTGCCATCTGCGCCTGGCGCCTAAGACGATCATTTCTGGCCTTCATAATGGGGTCTCGCCACGTAAACTCACGATTCAGTGTCACGGGGAGACCGGCTCTGTGTGCTGCAAGCACCCGTTGCTCTTCACGCCATAACGACTCGCGCGCCCAGCCCGAAGAGAAAAGAGGGACACAAACGAGAAAACAAGAAAACACCACCCACATCGCTGTAACCACAAAAAATGACAATTGGGCAATTCTTACAATAATAAGCATTGCTTTTCAATGGTTTATTGATAGATTTTCATCCCCCCCTGCCACAGCATAAGAAGTGGCTTAAAAAGTTAGCATTTATCAATGCCGCCATGGACAAAAAAACATTGATTTAGAAAAAAAATAAGGTTTGAATGGCACCATAGTTTGAATTTTGTCTGCGAACATACCATGTCTTCTTTTCTATCAAATAAAAATGTTTGCTTATCCCTTGTGCTGGGCAGCCTTTGCCTTGGTGTGATGGGCACCCCCCATCACGGACACGCAGATCCTGGTTGGATGTGGGGCCTGGGTCTTGGCGCGCCGCAGATCAAAGGAGAGTACAAAGAGACCATTGACGGCTTATTGCAGGAAACCAGTGAACCCCAAAAGTTTTCTCAATGGGGGTTTTTGTTTGGCATCAATGCCTCCTATGTCTATCGCTGGATTGCCCCTGAGATTTCCTTAGATTTTCTCACACCCGAAGCGAAACACACAAGCCCCGATGGCACATGCTCGAGCTCTATTGCTCACAATGCAAACCTGGGGTTGGCGTGCAAGTTCGGCCTTTTTGAAAGAGAGGGCTTTCAACCTTTTGCTAAGCTAGGTCTTGATTTTGGATGGTTTTCTTTGGATTACGCTGAGCCCGCAGCAGATTTTAAACGTGACGGCACAAAGCTTAAAACAGGGATGTCGTTGGGCTTTGGCGTCATGAGAAAGTTTGAAAGAATCACCTGGTCTCTCAGCTATACTTGGACAACGTTTGGCAAGATCGAACGCTCTTTTACCGACGCAAGAAACCACACCGTCAAGCAAACCTTTGACAAAGTCAGCAAAGGTGTCATCATGGTGGGAATGCATTTGCCCATTTAAGGGTTCACCCCTTAGGGCCGCGTTTGTGGTAGAGACATAATGGCCTACTGGCTACTCAAAACAGAACCTGATTGTTGGTCGTGGCAAGACCAGGTGCGTGATGTGCGAACACCTTGGGATGGTGTGCGCAACTTTCAGGCGCAAAAGCATATGCGCGCCATGCGTGAAGGGGATGAAGCTTTTTTTTATCACACCGGCGGCGAGCGGCGCATTATGGGCACGGTCAAGATTGTGCGCGCCGCCTATCCCGACACCACAGACCCAAACCACAGATTTTCAATGGTGGATGTGCGAACCCTGCACCCTTTTGCTGCTCCTGTCACCTTAGACCGCATCAAACAAGATCCACGATGTCATCATCTGGCCCTCATCAAACAAGGGCGGCTTTCTGTCGTGCCCATCGATGAAGAAACATGGCAGCTTATTTCCTCATGGGGCCATACTGAGTAACCCTCACCTTTTTGAACGCGCTGATTTGCTTTACCAAAACCTAAAATGCCAGAGACGCCACATAAAAATACAGATAAAAGAACCTTACCCTCACCGAAAACACCCCCCAACAGGCCACAAAAAAAGCGCCCCCGGTTAAGGGGCGCCGTGTTTATGTGACCAACGGTCGGTGAGGCAATGGCAAGTCAAGCCTGCGGCCCTTGACCTACACCTACAGGTTAATCATAGGATAGTTCGCATCCTGCGTCAGATAACCCGCATTAATCAACGCTTGCTTTGCCTTATCAATATAGAGCTGTTCCATCTGTTCGGCGATGTCGTCATCCATAAAGTCAGCGTCTTCATAAGCTTGATAAAGTCGCCCATAGTCAGCGCTTTTTTCAACCCAAGACCTCCATGCGGCTAGGGTGCCTAATTTGTTAATCCAAAACATAGGGTTTGTCTCAGAAAGATCCTCCGCAAGACCGCGAGGTTTGATGTAGTCCCGAATACCAAAATTGTAAAGCGTATCATTAATACTGCATCCCCAACCTAACACTCTATTGGCAAGCATGGTAAGCTGAAGTTGGTATTCTACAACTTCACCGTTCGCTGGATTATTTGTTTCCTCATCAAAGGTTCTATTTGCCTGTAATCTTTGGACTTCTGCACGGACAGCTTTGGCGACATAACGTTTCAAGATGTCTTGCTTGGCAAAGGAGAGGCACAAGCTCGTAAGGGCTCTCTCCACGTCTATACCGCCTGCCTGGTTTTCGTTCATGAGTCGGTAGCTGAGTGAAAGGCCGCACAAAGTTTCCAAAGCTGAAGCTACAGCATCTGGGCATGTATCTGCATGCCCTACCATTAAAGCTACAGCCTGATCTCGCAGTTCTGTATTCCTCTGACGCAATGCTGCATCCCCATCGCCTGTCAGGTAGCTTAAGAAAAAATCAAGCTCTTGGACAATATGCTGCGGGTCATTTCGAAATTGAGGACACTCGAAAATTTTGTCTTTAAACCTACTGAGTTGTGCACGAGAAGCTTGGGGCACATGCGTCAAAAAATCAGCAAATTTAACATTCACAAGGTTCTGAGCCTCTCTTGCCCTCACCCTTGCCCCCTCTTGATGGGCCCAGAGGTTTACATGCGGGTCTTGCAACATGTTCGTCATATGCACACGATAGCCATCCTGGTCAACAGCTTGGTGAGGACGACGCGTGCCATAAACATGCCTAATCGCATCTTTTAACCTATTGCGTTTATCAAAGCTAAAATCATTGGCAACCGCTTGCCGAGACCAGGTTTGCAATGTTTCCACATTATAAGGAGTTATTTGCTGAGCAGGTTGTACCGGAGGCAAGGGAGCATGTGGCCTTGGCGGAAATGCAGGATCTGGTTGCGGAACGCCATTGATCGGATTTCGTGGAAATATATCCTGATTCCACTCCTCTCCCTGCAAGCGTGCAGCCATTTGTGCATCTGTCTCTGGTACAGGATTTGGCCTTGGTACAGGATTTGGCCTTGGTACAGGATTTGGTCTTGGCACAGGATTTGGCCTTGGTACAGGATTTGGTCTTGGCACAGGATTTGGCTGTGGCCGTTGAGACAACGCGTCATTACGCGCTTTCAGGGCGGGATCTTTCCACGTAAACCCTGGGTTCAGCGTTACAGCCTGACCGGCTGCATGTGCGGCCAGCACACGTTGTTCTTCACGCCATAACGATTCGCGCGCCACAAGGCCATCTGCCACAAAAGAACTGATCAAAACAACAGCAAGTAAACACGATTTATACTTCATCAACAACTCCATCCCTAATATTGATATTAATATCAATGATGGAATTATTTCATATTTTTATCTAAAAGAAAGAGCGGGCTGTCAAACGGCTGTCTTTTCCCTCTTTTTTTGTCAAAAAAATGTATTTTTTACGGAGGAGCGTTCAGTAATACACGCTAAATAAACGCTTTTATAGCTTAAAGAGGCTATAGAATAAAAGCCATGTATCCATCCTCAAACACGACCTCGGTGGACAGCAAAAACAGGTTACAGGTTTTTATGGCACGTCACACGCAGCAGTTTTATGCGTTGACGCAATGTGTTACGATGGATACCCAGCACGTGGGCCGCTGCGCTTTGGTTGTTTTTCGCAAAAGACAATACTTCTTCGAGCAACACCCTCTCCACCTCATGAAGCACATGATTGTAAAGAGCAGAGGGCGATGTCGAGCCTTCACCATGGGCCTTGAGATAGGCGGCTATTTTAGCGCGCGCTAGCTCCCCCAATCCATCAGCTACCCTAGGGTCCGAAACGCCTTTGCCCGACACCAAAGGGTCAGGAGATCTTATCACATTGCTTTTCATAAAATTCACTCACCACGTTTACAAGAACAACCGCATCCCCAATCTGATTCACGCGTGCCCGAAAAGACGCACCCTCAGGAAGACCCTTACTGTACCACCCCAGATGTTTTCTCGCAATTCTCACTCCGGCCTCTTTGCCATAAACATGCAAGATCGCATCAAGATGCTGCAAAACAATCCGTTTTTGCTCAGACAAAGAAGGGTCAAAGGATTTTTGGCCTGTGGACAGAAACGTCTGCACTTGGGCAATCAGCCACGGCTTGCCGTAACACCCGCGCCCCACCATCACACCATCTACGCCACAGTGATCCATCACGTGACGCGCTTGATCAGGTGTTCTGATATCCCCATTACCCACCACAGGGATTGAGACACGCTCTTTTACTTGTCTAAAAAAAGACCAGTCTGACGATCCCTGATAAAACTGGCACCGTGTGCGGCCGTGAATGGTGATCATCTGAACGCCCACATCTTGAGCTATGTGCGCAAGTTCGGGCGCATTTTGCGTGCTGTCATCCCATCCTTTGCGCATCTTGAGGGTCACAGGCACAGAGACGGCTTTCACCACAGCTTTTAAAATAGTATGGGCCTTATCTGTATCACGCATCAGCGCACTGCCGGCATCGTGGTTGACGACTTTTTTTGCGGGACAGCCCATGTTGATGTCTACAATATCTGCGCCCAAGTCAACAGCCAGCTTAGCGGCCTCAGCCATCACACAAGGCTTGACGCCCGCCAATTGAATGATGGTAGGTAATGTGGACGAACGCTTGAGAGGACGGGACATCCGCAAAGATTGACGCGTTTGGCGCACCATTGATTCGCTGGCGATCATTTCAGACACAACGCACCCACCGCCCAACTCTGTGACCAGGTCGCGAAACGGCACGTCACTCACACCGGACATGGGGGCTAAAAAAACATTCCCCGGCAAAGATACAGAACCCACAGCAAGCATGATCAAACGTTTTATGGTTAGTAAGACTGGCTCATCACACGGGCCCGCTCTTCAAAGGCGTCCACCATATCTAAGGCGACACCTGAAAAAACTTGCCCTAAAAGCGCATTAAAAAGCATGCTATCAAGTTTGACGGTAATGTCAAAATGAACACATGTGTGCAGGGCATTGTCAGGGCATTTTGCAAACGTCCACACGCCGTCAAGCACAGAAATAAGGCTTTTCTTAGGTGCCTCAGGTGACAACGTAATGGCAATTTTGTGCGGGGGATCCAGGGTGATCGTTGTATGCACGCACTCCCCAAACCCACCCTTTTGGATATGCATTTCTGTGGTCATTGTCTGCGCATCTTGCGCCATAATGGAGATCTTATGACACCAGGGAAGAAAATCAGGATAGTGGGCAACGTCTGCCACCAATGCATACATAAATTTTTGTGTATAAGGCAGTGTGCGTGTTGTTTGATAGTGAGCCACAAAAATCCTTTAGCCACATAAGTAGTCTTACGATATAAAAAGCTGATGTTTTATTCTAGAGGCTCCACACCTTTCGCCAAATATGTCATGACCTCTGTAATTTTAGCAGCCCTGCCGGGAGGAAGTTGTGCCAAAATCAGAGCTGTTTTCTGACCTTTCATATGTTGCAGAATATCCAACAAAACATGGGGGTTAAGCTGAGCAAAGATAGGGGCCGCCACTTGAGGCTTCATCGATTCAAACATCTTCACAATTTCTTTCATGTGCGACTCTTCTTCCGCACTTTTCTTTTTCAGCAACAAAGCAAGTTTTTTCTCAAGGGCTTCCAGTTCAGCCACTTTTTCTGAAATTTCCTTTTTGATGATCGCATATTTTTGTTCTCGGGCCTGCACATCCTCTTCAGACGCTTTTCTTTTTTTTGATTGATTCACCCACGTTGTCAGCAATTGAAATTCTTCTAAGGTCATATTAAGAACGTCAAAATCTTTATGTTCAGCGTTTTCTTTGCCCCCCGGTGAGGAAGGCTCTCCTGATGCGCTTTCAACTGCCGATTCTGCCGCATGGAGCCATTGCCTTAACCAAACCCCGGTGGGCATAATTAACCGATAGGCGTGCCACGCCATCATCAGAAAGCACCCCACAATAACGATCCGCAAAAAACGATAGCGGGGCAACCCTGGCACAAAAGACATCGACATCATTATCCTGCAAGACGTTCGTAATGTTCATCATCATGAGACGTAACCATCTTAGGGCTCAAAAGAGAAACGCCCTTTTGCGCAGTCGCATGTGAGGCATGAGAAGATCGTTTAACGGCCTTGAGTTCTTTAATCTTCGTATCAAGGTCATTCAACAATGATTCGCCTCGATCATGGCAATAATGAAGATCGCCCTTTAACACATCCCCTTTGTTGAGAATATCTTCCCACTCTCTCCCCAGGCTCTTGATGTGCCCATCTAAGACGTTGATTTGCTCACGCCCCTTCTCCGTAGACTCACTCAATGAAGCAAGGAGAACATCCATATCTTGCCTATCTTTGTGAAGTCGGGCCAAACGCCTTTCAGCCAACATACAGTATAAAAAACCCAGGGCAAAGAGAGCACAAAAGGCTATATCAATCATCATCGTTGTTGTCATCACTGTTGTCATTTTTGCTATCATTGCTGTGATCATCTTTCTTATTCCTGTTTGATAAAAAGAGTGTGTCGATCGACAGTGCCATAGACCCTTTTTTCTGGCCCATAAGACCTGTAAAAAGGGTGCGATCTGAACATTTTACATCCACACTGCCATCAGGGGTTTGCTCCAAAAGCAGGGTTTGCCCCACCTGCCACTTCAGCACTTTGTTAAGCGGCATATGCATCTCACTCAACACAGCTTCGAGCAATAAATCTGTGGAACGCAGCTCATCATTGAGGTGCGAGCGCCACAATAAATCTTGCCCCATATCATCCCCCAGATAATCTTCACTCAAAAGATGCCGCACAGTTTGAAGCATGGTATAGGGAAGTACCACATGAAAAAGAGCCTCATAATCACCAATACTGATATGAAACACCCCCACAAGCGATGGCCGCGGGTGCAAGAAAAAATCAGCTTTTGTTTGCACATTGGTGCGCTCAACTTGCATGTTCACAGTGGTCACCGTGGAAAAACTTTCCTCAAGGGAAGAGACAAACGCAGTAAAAACCCGTTGACAGAGATGATTTTCAATGGAGGTCATAGGCTTATCCTCGACCTCTGCCGCTTTCTCTTTTTTCGCTGGTTTTCCTTGTGATGATTCGCTGGGGCTGGGGCTGGTAAAAGAGCCCAACATCAGTTTGACAATTTTCGACAGCGTTACAAGATCAGACACCAAAATCCCTCGGCCCTGCCATTCTTCTGCCAAAAAAGTGGCACACATCAGCGGATCTTTAAAAAAAGGTTCAAGATGTGTCTCACAATATTCTGACTTCACCTCCTGACACGAAACCTTGATGTCCGCATCCGTAATCAAAACATCAAATTGTTTGAGAAGTCGATGAGCAGCTTTTTTAAAAATACTTTCCACCAAGGGAAAATTGCGTGACACCATCTTGGCACCAACAAGAAGGCTGTTTCCTTGCGTTTTTTTTTGTTTCTGAGATGCGTCTTTGGTGGCCATTAGCTCTTTGCTTGTCTTACATCATACTTATTGCACAAGGATTTGTCTTATCAACACACGCCTCACTTTGATGGGACTAAAGATAACATTGGCCCGATCAAGCAGTTGTTGCTTTAAAAGTAAAACCCCTTCGGCCCCCTTCAAATCATCCATGCGGAGCTCCCGGAGATAAATAATAAATTGGTCAATAATAATAGGCATCAGCTCATTCATGCGTTTGGCATCATTATTGCTTTCGGCCTCAAACGTAAGACATAATTTTAAAAAGTGATTGCGTGTGTCATCGCCATGCAGGTTTGAGAGCATATCAGGCACAACAACGTAAATGCCTGTGAAATCAGGTGTCTTGGATGGCGCTTCATGGGCAGCTTCTGACGCATACAATGCGCCCGAGATGCTCCACACAAGAAAGGCTACACATAAAAGAGAAGCCCCTCTTATCTTTTGCCACGTTTGGTACATATGCATAGAAAAAGACGTTTCCAAAAAGATACGTCCTCATCAGGCCTGATTTTTATTAAAAAATTTCTTATTATGCATTTTTTTATTTTTCGTGATTACTGTCATGCTTGAAATCCATAGAGAAAAAAGCATGTATGGGCCCCATATCTTATCTTCTTTGCACATTTGAGTATGGCTCTGATCAAGAAATGAGGGCGCTCTCTTTTAATGCCGCTAATGCTCACATTGCCGGCTATAAAGCGCGCCACATGACGCAACACCCTTATAAAATCACCATTGACCCGCAGCGCATGCCTATGCCTGCACACATCACCTATCCTATAGATGGCTTTATGTGGAAGGATGAACATCAAGGCCCGCTCAAACGCACCAATAATCCCCTTGATCTGGCTGTGAAAGGACCTGGGCTCATCACCCTGACAGATGGCACCTACACACGCAACGGCAAAATGATCCTCACGCCAGAAGGCATTCTCACCACACCAAGCGGTCATGAAATTGCGGGCCTTACCGGCGAGACATTACAAATTACAGGGAATATTCAAGACCTGCGCATCATGCGCAACGGTCAAATCATCAACAGCAATAATGAAACCTTAGGACAAATTCAACTGACCGAATTTGATGAACACGACAACCTCAAAAAAATAGGCGAAAACCGCATCGATGGGTCAGAGGCAGGTCCGAGACCTGCGCAACACACGTTTATGCTTCAAGGTTTTTATGAAGAATCTAATGTCAGGCTTCAAAAAACCATGGCCAAAGCGCACGGCGTCGTCACCAACCACCATCAAGCCATCTTGATGAACAAAGAACATTACCGATCTTTAGATGATTTGCGTAACCATCTCGTCCAGATCAATGCTTAAGGAGAAAACTGTGCTATGACCAATCCTGCATCGGCCGTTGCGGCCACCGCCATGGAAGCTGCGGACATCATGCTCCAAAACACCGCTCATAACCTTGCAAACGCCAGAACCACCGCTTTTCATACAGATAAAGTGATTGGCACAAACCTTGTGTATGAGGATGTCACCACAGGTGGCGGGCCCGTGGGGCAAACAGATTTGGGCATTCCCCAGGTGCAAGTAGGCGCGGGTGTGCGTATCGCCTCTTCACTGAAAACCATGCGTAACGGCGTCCCTGAACCCACCAAAAATCAGCTTGACATTCACATTGATGGAACGGGTTATCTGCAAATTGACCTCGGCAACGGGATGCTAGGCTATACCCGCGCCGGGCATTTGAAGGTTGATGAATATGGCATTTTACGTACGGCCACAGATTATCCCCTTATGGATAACATTACTGTTGACCTCAACAAATATTCAGAAGTGATTATTGACAAATCTGGCCGTGTTTTTGGTGTCGATCCTTCGCAGTACGGCACCGCCAGACACACCCAACTTGGCCAACTCACGCTGTGGAGTTTTGCCAACCCTCAAGGTTTGGAAAATAAAGAAGACACCATCTTTATAGAAACCCCCGAGGCAGGCGCCTCAACGCAGGGCATTCCTGGCCTCAACAATCTTGGGAAAATCCTTCAAGGATATGCAGAACGCTCCACAGTCGATACATCCATGACCTTGGTGGAGGCCATTAATATCCAACAATATTCTAATGCCGGCGCCACCTTGCTCAAGCTAGCTGAAGATATGGATAAACACAATCTCCAACAAATTTCCTCTGTGGGTTAGGGTGTGCTGCACATGAATAGGCCGACTGTTTTTTTCCTGACATTCTTCTGTCTCGTGAACACACTCTTCTGTTCTCAAGAGCCTACCGTTTCTCATATGTTGTCTCAGGCCCTACAAGCCAAAGTTGGTTCACCGCTTGTGCTTGATCAGCTGCAACCCGCGACGCTTTCTTTGCCAGAAGAAGGCGTTACACTTCAATCGCTTGATGTGGATATGGAAAAGCGCATGTTTTCTGCGCGTCTTGAACCCCAAAACCCAACCCATCACCCCATTCACGTGAAAGGCACATTTTCCTTGCAAAAAGAGGTGGGCATTATCAAGCGTTCCACACAAAGGGGTGCCAGCATATTGCCCGAAGATATTTATTGGCAGACCGTGAAAGAATCACGCAAAAATCGTGATGCGATTTCTCGCAACACAGATCTTGTGGGCCTGCGTGCCAGCCAACATCTTAAAGCCGGCGAGATTCTGACGCGCCATAAAATCAACACCTCCCAAGATATCCCCAAAGGGGCCGGGGTGACGTTGCTTTATCGATCCAGACACATGGAAATACGGGCACATGGCGCCAAACTCTCAGACAAGGCCCGCATTGGCGAGCAAGTCCATGTGATTCCCCCCTATAAGCAAAAAACGAAACACCCCCTCATGGGCACCCTGGTGGATGCCTCTACGGTGTTGATTCAAGCGAGGTAACCTATGGGGCGGATTCTTGTTATCTTCCTCATGACAGGGCTGTTGTCAGGATGCTATCACTGGACCCGCTTTAAAGAGACGGGATCAAACCCACCGCTCACCCCCACACAAGACCCAACAGCCCGCCAGGGGTATTACCCCGTGCGCATGCCCATGCCGCCCGAAACCCATGAGACCTATTCTTCTAACTCCCTGTGGAGAAAAGGCGCGCGCGCTTTTTTCAAGGATCAACGCGCCAACAATGTGGGTGATGTGCTAACAGTTCTGGTAAAAAAGGTAGAAAAAATTGAATTCAAAAATGAAACAGAAAATGATCGTAACCCCAACTCAGTGGAAGCATCGGTGGGCTCATTTTTTGGTCTTGAAAAACACCTGCCTAACCCTTCAGGCGCCTCTCCTGTAAAACTTATTGATGCCAGCAGCCGCCTTCATGTTAAGGGTAAAAACGACATGAAACGCAAAGAAACCTTTGACTTCAAAGTGGCCGCCACGGTTACCCAGGTTTTGCCCAACGGCAATCTTGTGATTCTTGGACGGCAAGAAGTACGCATGAATTTTGAGGTACGCGAAATTGTGATATCAGGCGTGGTATCGCCAGCAGAAATCACGTCAAACAACACCATCACCCTCGATCAGATCGCCGAAGCACGGGTTTCTTACGCGGGGCGCGGCGAAGGATCTGACGTGCAAAAGACTCCTTATGGATCTGCCCTTCTCTCGCAGGTCATGCCTTTTTAAAAAACACACCCACCTATATATCGCCATAGTGGCGTTTTCTCCGCGAAGCAGTGATTTGACAGTTCACCCAAAGAGACGCATGATGAGGCTTTGATTTGTAGCTGCGTGCACTTTTGATCATGAAACAATCTTCGACGTACACATACATGGGATGGGTCGCTTTATCGTCAGCGGTCCTTTTTTATGCTTATCAGTTTGCTTTGCGCATTTTTCCCAGTGTGCTCAGCCACGAACTTATGTCCAGTTTTCATGTGGATGCCGCCACGTTCGGTATTCTGGCTTCTTTTTACTATTATGGGTACGCCTTTTTCCAAGTCCCGGCCGGCACACTCATTGATAGGTTTGGCACAAGACGCGTCCTTTTGCTCTCAATCGCAGGGTGCATCGTGGGAAATCTGTGTTTTCTCTTTCCTTATCTCTGGTTGGCATGTGTGGGTCGCCTTCTCATTGGCATAGGCTCAGCAGGTAGCTTTTTAGGGTGCATTAAAATTGCCACAGAATATTTCGATGAAGAGAAGCTTTCTTTGCTTACAGGACTCAGTGTTTTTGTGGGCACCATGGGCGCTGTGGGCGGAAGTTCGCCCATTGTCTATATCTCACAGCAGTTTGGCTGGCAAGAAGCGATTTATACATTCGGGTTATTGGGCGCACTTCTCTTTGCTTTTAGCCTCTATGCCCTCAAGAAACCTACATCCCTTGGAAGGGAAAAGGAAGTGCCTCTTTTATCAAGCCTCAAAATGCTTTTTAGCAATTCACAGACCTGGATCATCGGCTCGTTCGGCATCTTGGCTTATGTGCCCATGGCTGCTTTTTGTGATCTGTGGGGCCCGCCTTTCTTACAGAAAGCGTTTGGTCTTGATGCAGGTGAAGCAGCTTTTGCAGCCTCCTCTCTTTATATTGGGTTAGGCGCAGGTGCCCCATTGGCAGCATTGGTACTCGCGCGTATCCATAGCTATCGTTTTTGTTTTATGGGCTGTGTGACGACCAGTTTTGTTCTTTTCACAACGCTTCTTTTCTCACACAACCTCACGTTTGTTATGCTGGTCCCCCTTATCATTGCTTTGGGTGTGTGCTTAAGCCCTCAGGTGCTGGCGTTTCCCTTGGTGTGTACCATTAACCCACCCAGCATGAGCGCCACGGCCTCTGGACTGCACAACACTATTTGTATGTTGAGTGGTATTTTTGCACAACCGCTTGTAGGCAAACTGATTGTCCATCACGCACACGCTAATGTGCTCTCAGCTTCAAGTTATCGATTCGGCCTTATGCTTGTGCCAGTTTCATTGATGCTCGCGATTGTGTTGTCTTTCTTTATTAAAGAGCCTCACGAAGAAACGCTGCGCGCATAGAGCGCGTCAATTTCTTTCATGTGCTTTTTGAAAGACACGTACTCTCTGCCTGTTAATTTGATGTTGGGGAGCATGCGCACAGAACGGGGATTGATAGGCTTACCATTCTTAATGAGCTCAAAGTGTAAATGTGGCCCTGTTGTCCGACCCGTAGCGCCTACATAGCCAATAATTTGACCCTGCTTTACGCGTGTACCCGGACGCACCTTGGTTGCATAGCGGCTGAGGTGGGCATAAGCCGTGGCATAAGGCCCTGCATGACGAATCTTAACATACTTACCATACCCCCCATTATAACAAGCGCGCGACACCACCCCGTCACCGGCAGCCATAATGGGTGTGCCTTTCGGTGCGGCAAAATCAATACCCCGGTGAAGTTTTGTGTATCCCAAAATGGGGTGGGTGCGATAACCAAAGTGTGAGGTAAGACGGGCACCATCAAGCGGCGTGCGCAGAAAATGACTCCGCACCCCCATACCTTTTTCATCAAAAAAATCAACACTTGGGTGCTTGTGTCTTTTGTATGCATAAATACGTGAACACACACCGCGAATCGTTACTTCCACAAAAAGGCACACCCCCTCTCCTGAGGCTTTCTTGCCGGTAGCACGGTTCACCACGGTTTCAAAAAGAACACGAAACCGATCATTAGGGTGAAAATCTCGTTGTAAGTCAAATTTATACCCCAAAAGCTGAATCACTTGCTTGAGGATCGAAGGGGGTAACCCCAGCCTCAACGCATCGTCATAAAAACAGCTTTTGATCGACCCCGCCACCAGCACAGGAAAGCGGTCTGTGATGTGTTTCACAATCTCAGCGACAAAAAGGCCCCTGTCATTCCTTTTGATCACCACATCTGATGAAAAAGATTTTTGAACCACCAACTTGCTCAGCACAACGTCACCAGAAGAAAGGCGGTCATAAAGCAAATGAAACACCTGCCCCACTTTCAAATCCCTTAAGGGTATGTGAGGCCTCAGCACATCAGCAATCTGATGACACTCTTGCCGAGGCACACCGTTTTCTTGCAACAAAGACGTCACGGTTCCCCCTGATTTGAGCTTGAGCATACGTGTTAAGGTTTGAGGCTCTGGTGGCAAGGGCGCTGGTTTTTTCTGAACCTCTTGGGCTATGTCCTCTTGTCTGACAGGTTCATCTGTGGTCTCTGTTTCATAATGTATCCACTGCATCCAAGACAAGCTGAACGCCAACACATAGGTAAGAGATATCAAAAGGCTGCCTGCAAGCAGCCGCTTTCTCAACAGCCCATCGCTAGAGAGAGAAAAAAGAATTTGTTTCAAGGGAGAATGCTTCGCCATGGCAACATTAGATCAATAATTTCTAAAAGATCAACTTACATTCGTCAATGGCTTGGCTTTCCTAACGTGTTTCTTGCAATGGCTCATGAGGCATTTTCATTACGCCTGTCAACACGCGGATTTCTTTCTGTGTTTGTGAAAACTGCGATTCCAGGGATGATACAAACGTTTCCAGAAACTGTGTGATGAATTTTTCAAAATGAATGCCTTGGCTCTGATAAAAGTCGGCTAATTGACGTAGCGCCTTTTCAATATTGTCTACGTTTTGATAATAGGCTTTTTGGGCTTGACGGTCATCCTTCATCCCTTGCGTCAAATGACCTAAGGCCACAGACAAATCATGCAAAACCTCACGCACACGTTTTTGTTCTTGAGCATTTTGTTTCATCTGGTGAGACACATTATCCATCGTGAGCGCAGCCTCTGCCCAAAACATATCGAGGGGAGAAGCATCCCCCTTTTCATCTTTCACAAGCGTTACATCCTGTGAATCTGTAAGCCAATGCTTACACAGCCTATGAGACCACTGCTCCCAGAAGAGCCAAAAACTGTTTTGGTTTTTTTTGATTCTCATTTCTATCAAGCTGAGCATCAGCGCGCCAGCCATACCAAAAAGAGAAGTGCTAAACGCCGTTTGAATGCCAGTCAGCGGCGCTAAAAACTTATTTCTAAGGTCACCTAACGCAACGTCAACACCACCTGCAAAAGACACCTGAGACACAATATCCAAAAGACCACGCACCGTTAATGACAGCCCCCAAAAGGTGCCTAAAAGACCCAGAAATACCAGGCTGCGCGCTATGTAGGAAATAAGGGTATTCCCATTTTCAAAACGTGCCGCCAGTTTATTTTCATAGTGCGTGAAGGACAGTTTTCCCATATCACCGTCCATGATTTTGAGCACCCATGAAGGTAGGTTCTGAAAATCGTCTTCTGCAAAACAGGGCGCCCACTGACCGAAAAAACTGACACACCTTTTGAGCTGGACAAGCTGATAGAAAGCAGATAAAAGACCTATCAAGAAACACACACCAATAACGAAATTGAAGACGGGGCTACTCAAAAAAAGATGTATGATATGCATTAAAAAACTTACTCAGATGAAAAATTTTAATCAAATAAGACTTTATTGACTTAACACACGTAACATCTAATAAATTGTATGAGAAGTCAATGACACAGAGAGCGTACCTGGGTTGCATATTGTATTCAAAACGGTATTTATTTTTTGCCTTAAAAAAGCATTTTTAAGGAGAAAGCAACAGATTCTTGACCTTTATCCGTGAATATTGAGACACTGTTGTCAATCATCACCCCCTAGGAAAAAAGAGAGGGCCTGTGACGTTTTCCATCGGTGCACTTTTTGCAAACGCAGACATTGTGATTAAGGCTGTGATGACCTTTCTCTTTTTTGCGTCTGTGTGGTCTTGGTATATTTTCTTTAAAAAATTTTTTCAGATCCAACGCATCAGAAGGCTTTCCAAAACCTTTGCTCAGCGATTTGCGCAAGAACAAAATTCCTTTGAGCAGCTGTATAATAAGTTTGCACAATACCCCCGCGATCCTTTTGCGTTGGCCTTTCGCGCTGCTGTCAAAGAAATGCCGGCCACGCTTTCAGGAAGTGGATGGTCTGAATCCATGATCAACAGTGTGAAAAGTCATCTTGAAGAAGCCACCGCAAGCATCGAAGTCAAAGAAATAGCCTCTCTTGAACAAGGGGTGGGGTTCCTAGCATCGATGGCTTCAACGGCTCCTTTTGTCGGTCTTTTTGGCACCGTGTGGGGCATTATGATGAGCTTTTCTGCCATTGCGGAAAGTGGTGACACCAACCTTACCGTCGTGGCCCCCGCCATTTCTGAAGCCTTGTTTGCAACCGCGCTTGGCCTTTTTGTGGCCATCCCTGCCACCCTGGCTTACAACAAAATCACTAACCTCTTAAGAGCCTATGAAACGGAGCTTGCTCTGTTTACAAAGGACATGCGTCTTGTCTTAATGAAACGGATCACCCGGGGACGGCGTCAGTAGCCATCATGAAACCACAAAACGCCACACAAAAAAGACGCCCGCTTTGCGACATCAATGTCACGCCTATGGTGGATGTGATGCTTGTATTGCTGATCATTTTTATGGTGTCAGCGCCGCTCATGAAGGCCAACATCAAAGTTGATTTGCCCAAAGGCGGAAAAGCCGACGCCACCATGAAACGCACCTGTGTGATTCTCACCATGAACGCCCGGCGGCAACTTTTTCTTAATGAGCAACGACTCACGCCGCAACAGCTTGAAACCAACCTCGCGCAGGCTTTTAAAAATCAGGCCGAGAAACGTCTTTATATCAGTGCAGACAAAAATCTTCCCTATGGCGACATCATCTCTTTGATCGACCAGGTTCACGGGTTGGGGTATCATCTCTCCCTGGTCAGTGACCCCACAAAAAAACCTCGCAAGAAAGCGTAAACACTCGTGCTCAACGAAAAAAAGATATCGGCCTTTCTGACCATAGGCCTCCATCTTGTCCTTGTTTTCTTTTTGTTTGTGCTGCCTTATGTCGCCAGAAGAAGCGCTCCCACCCCCATGCATGCTGTGGACATTGCTGTGGCCCCTTTGCCAGCGCCACGCCCGTCAAAGACACAAAAACCTCAACCACCAAAACCCCCCACGCCCGAACCTGAAGTGGAAACCCCCGTTAAAGAAAAGCCAGAGACGCCCAAGGCGCAACCATCGGGACCCGTACCCAAAATGAAGAGGGATCAAAAAGAAAAACCCTCGCCTCTGGCCAAGAAAAAAAAGCTATCCAAGAAAACAACATCAAAAAAATCATCCAAAAAAAAGGCGAAGACCTCTCAAAAAACACTAGATGATGTGATTAAGGCTTCAAAATCCTCAAAGGCTCGCAAAAAACCGGGCATGACCGCAGATCAGAGGCATTATCTTGTGGAAAGCATTAAGCAACAATTCTCAGAATGTTGGAGCACGCCGCAACGTGTACGCGATGCCAAGGGTCTTGTGGTGGCGATTTTGCTGAGATTTGATTCCACAGGCCGCGTGATATCTGCCAAACTGTTGCCCCGCAAAAGCACAGCCAAGCACCCTGACTTTGCTATCGCCTCGGCCAGTGCCATGCGTGCTGTGCACCATCCATCATGCAATCCCTTGACCTTGCCGCCAGAATATTATCAAGACTGGAAAGAAATTGTGATGACTTTTTCCACTGATGACTTGTGATGTCACCCACGCTCTTTGCTGCACACACCCTGGCCCCTAAGCTTTTGGCCTGGTATGACCGCCATGGCCGTGATCTTCCCTGGCGCACCCCAAAACCTGATCCTTATTGTGTGTTGGTCAGTGAGATCATGCTACAACAAACCACCGTGGCCACGGTGATACCCTATTTTTTGCGATGGATGCATACCTGGCCCACCCTCGAAGAGCTGGCCAATGCCAACATAGAGGATGTCCTGCACGCTTGGCAGGGGTTAGGATATTATCGAAGAGCGCGCAATCTTCACCTGGCGGCTCACCACATTGTTCACAACCACCAGGGCATCTTTCCCCACAAAGAAAAAGACCTTTTGTCTCTCCCGGGTGTGGGCCCTTATACAGCACGGGCCATCATGACGATTGCGTTTGACCAACGCGCTGTCACCATTGATGGCAACATTGCACGGGTGTTTGCCCGCATCCTTGAAAAACCTGGCGCCAAAGAAACCCTGATGCGCACCCTGCACACAGACATTACATGTTTTTTGCCCAGCTCCAGAGTAGGTGACTATACACAAGCACTCATGGATCTTGGAGCCCTTATATGCCGGCCGCAAACCCCACGTTGCGAGGTGTGTCCCCTTCACAGTATTTGCCAAAGCGCGCAACACGCAACCACGCACCTTTTTCCCGAAAAAAAAGAAAAGCGCATGAAGCCTCCGCGCTTTGGCCACTTTTTCTTTGTGCTCTCTGAAAAAGCGGGGGCAATGGGTGTGTTGCTGGAAAAAGAAGAGCGTTCTTTGCTGAAGGGCCTGTGGCGCCCCCTCACCTCTTCGTGGGTGGATGAAGGTCTTGATCCTGCCTTTCCCTATCCTGCCTCTTGGCAACCTGTGGGCGACATCAAACATGTGTTCACCCACTTTGATCTTTTTCTTAACCTGTGGTGTGGGGTGGTCACACGCCCCCCCGCCTCAACAGCTTCCTGGGTGCGTTTTGAAGATCTTGACCACTATCCCATGTCAGCTCTGGCCAAAAAATCTTTTCGCTTCCTTGAAAAACACCCTTCTGCCAGCCTTGTACAACGCCCCCGCAAAAAAGCCCACAGCGCTTAAGAGATGTTGTTTTTTAGCACAAAAACGAACACACTCACCCCAAAGTGCAACGCAAGGGGCGGCATGTGTATCTTGGGCATTGAAACCAGCTGTGATGAAACAGCCGCCGCCATCATAGATCAAGAAGGCCGCGTGCTGGGACACACCGTGGCCTCACAAACACAAACCCATCAAAAGTGGGGAGGTGTGGTGCCAAACTTGGCGGCAAGAGAACATCTTCATACGCTTGAGCCCATTGTGAATGCCACCTTGAAGGAGGCGCAAAAGAAGCCAGACGATCTTAAGGCCATCGCCGCCACGTGTGGACCTGGGCTTATTGGCAGCTTGCTGATTGGCGCTACGTTTGCCAAAGCGATGGCGTTGGGCCTCAATAAACCATTTATCGCTATCAACCACCTGGAAGGCCACGCCCTTTTACCCTGTTTAACCCACCACGTCACGTTTCCTTACCTTTTATTGCTCATATCAGGCGGGCATACACAGTTTACGTTGATGCATCGCTTGGGACGCTATGAAACCTTGGGACAAAGCCTAGATGATGCTTTGGGCGAAGCGTTTGATAAGACAGCGCGCCTTTTGGGCCTTAGCTATCCTGGCGGGCCGGCCCTTGAAGCTTTGGCCAAAGAAGGCAATCCCACGCGTTTTTCCTTCACGCCGCCTCTTAAAGGGCGACCTGGATGTGATTTTTCCTTTTCAGGACTGAAAACAGCGGTGGCAGACCTTGTGAAACAGCGGGGCCCTGATCTCACAAAGTCCACACGGGCAGATATCGCCGCCGCCTTTCAAAAAACGGTGAGCCTCTCATTGGTGGATCGTCTTAGCCACGCCATTCAGTGCGCCCGCCTTTCAGAACCTGGCCTTAAAACTCTTGTGATTTCCGGCGGGGTGGCCGCCAATCGCTTCCTTTTTACAGAACTCCAAAATGCCGCCACAAAGCATGATCTTTCTGTGGTCACGCCACCACCTGCCTTGTGCACAGACAACGGTATCATGATCGCATTTGCTGGGCTTAAGCGCTATGAACAAGGATTCTTCTCCCCCCTTGATGTTGAACCTCGGGCACGATGGCCCTTATGTGATGTGACCACAGACCTTGATCAACCATCACCCTCCTTCACACACACATGGGATGAATCATGACGCATAAACGCACCACCGTGATTTTAGGGGCCGGCGCTTTTGGGCGTGCACTATACACCAAGATCTGTCAAGCTTCACCCAGCCCACCACACCTATGGCGGCGCCCCCGTGCCCATGGTGACCCCGATCCTGATGATATACCTTATTGTTATGACCTTCATGAAGCGCTTCACAAAGCCGATGCACTCATTTATGCATTGCCGGCACAGGTCTTTCGCTCTTTCTGGGCACCCCTGAAGCCCCACCTTCGACCAGACATCCCGATTCTCATCACCGCCAAAGGGCTTGAGCAAGACACCGGTTTTTTCTTTGACGACATCATGGATGATCTTTCTCTGCCTCATCCTCTGGCCATCTTATCGGGCCCCCATTTAGCCAAAGAACTAAATAACAACAGCCCCACCTTGGGTGTGATTTCAGGTTCACCAGAGGCAACGACTCTTTTTCAACAAAGATTGGCCAGTCCCACTTTTCTTCTCTCAACGCACCCCAACATGCGCGCAGCGATGATCGCCAATGCCTTTAAAAATGTCCTCGCCCTTTTAGGTGGGGTCATACGCGGCGAAGGGGGCTGCCAAAACACCCTCAACAGTTTTTTGGCGTTAGGGTTTCAAGAAATGCGTCTTTTTGCACATCATGAACGCGTGCCCGATCAAAACTTACTCCACCCCGCGCTTTTGGGTGACTTTATGCTGACAACGCAATCCCTTGATTCGCGCAACACAAAAATGGGCATGGCCATCGGCCGCGGTGATGCGCACGACACACCTCTTTTATCGGAAGGCATGACTACCTTAAAAGGACTTCTTGCCCGCGCCCCAAAAACGTCGGTGCGCTTGCCTGTGTGCCAAGCCCTGCATACACGCATTTATGTCGCCTCTCAGAGCGCTGAAAGAACACGCCCCCTTTGCAGCCAGCTGAGCGCACTCGCAAAAAACCTAGACGAGACAGTCTGCAACGCCCAGACACAACATCTATGATCCAAAACCGTCATAAAGCATTGCGGTGATCACAAAAATGTCTAGACCAACGATCTGTGCCAAGGTGTTATTGGCATGAATCTATTTATGCTTTAAGATGACACGGTGTGCCGGATTAGCTCAGCTGGTAGAGCGGCTGATTTGTAATCAGTAGGTCGGGGGTTCAAATCCCTCATCCGGCACCAGATTTCCTCTTCCTCTTGCCCTTTATGTCTCCCTTTCTGTCTCAGCGTGTTTTTGATGACGCAAACGGTGAGATTCTTTTGACGACATGGACACAGTCGCAGTGTTTTTTTGGCATGGGGTGAAGAAATTTAAGAAATAAGGGTTGTGGATGCTGGTTTTTGGGAGAGTTTTTTGACATTTTGATAAAAAATTAACGAAAGTTATTGACTTATTGGATTATTTTTTTACACTGAAGGTTTTTTTCGGTTCGGCGCGACGGGGGGGCTGAGGTGAAGCATCGATTCCTTTTTCTTTGGATGGTTGGGGGCGTTTTAGGCGTCTGGAACGTGGGGACGACCTCTGCCACCCGTTGGATGAGCCTTTGTGATGTGTCAGAGATGATGGCGGGGCGCACGGCGGTGCGGCCTTTGGTACGTGCGTTTTCGAAAATGTCTGGATCTGGGCCACCGGCGGCCCGTCCGGAGATGCCGGCGTGGATGCGCGGTGGGGTTGTACCCTTCACGTTTGATCCTGCGCTTGACCACGAGCGCGTGGGGTCTTTGGCACCGATGCTTGGGCGATGTACACCCTCTCACATGTTCAACGTCCCGGGTCGTTTTTTTCACAGTGCTGTGCGCCTGTGGGAGAGGGATGACGATGGTGACCATAAAGCTCCCAAACTGCCGCCCAACACTTTTGCCGATCCGCGGGCTGACTTGGTGTTTAAAAAACTGCTTGGCAGCCCTGAAAACAAAGACCTTTTGCTGCACTTTCTCAATCGCATTCTGGACCGTCGGGGCGACAAGGTGTTAACGGAGGCTGTGCTTCAAAAAACAGAATCAGATAATCGGGGGCCTGACCAAAAAGTGTTTAAGCTGGACCTTTTGTGCAAGGATGAGCGGGGTCATCAATATATTGTGGAGATGGAAAAAGATGTCACTAAAAACCAGCGCAAGTCGGCGTTTTTCAAGCGTCTCCAGTTTTATGGTGCCTCTGTTTATACAGATCAGATGAAGGAGGCGGAGGCATATCAGGCCTTAAAACCGGTGATTTGTATTGTGCTGGCAGGGACAGAAGTGTTTAGAAAGCAGCGGATTGCGGGTCCTTTGTCACGTCATGTGATTATGGAGCCAGGCTCTCAAAAGTCGTATTTTCAAGACATGCAGTGGGTGGTTGTGGAGTTGCCAAAGGTGAAGCTCAGCGAGACGGGTCTGCACAGTGGTTTGGATGAATGGCTTTATTTGTTTCACAAAGGGCACAAAGAGAACCGTCTGCCTCAGGTGTGCAGTCCTACCCTTAAAAAAGCTTATCGTGTGATTGATCAATCGACGTGGACGGACGGGCAGCGATTGGCGTATCGTCAGTGGCAAATCGCGCAGGCTGATAAACACGAGTTTCGGGCCAAGGCGTTGCTTGATGGGAGGAAAATCGGGAAAAAAGAAGGCCGAGAAGAAGGCCGAGAAGAAGGTCGAGAAGAAGGCCGAAAGGAAGGTTTGTTGGAGGGAGAAAAGCGAGGTCTTTTTAAAGCGATGGAACGTTTGATTGCGGGCGAGGTAACAGAGAAAGAAGCCTGTGATCTTCTCGGGATCTCTGCAGAGGACGTAACGGCTTATCGCACAGGCGCGATGTGGCAACAGAACGACGAGCCACAAGACGATAACACCCGCACTGATGACGACGTCTCTGATGATGAAAGTGCCTTCTCTGACGAACGTGCGCGCACGGGCAAGAACGCGCAGGGCTCAAATAATGAAGATGATTGGGACGATTTAGATCGTGATGATTGGGACGATGACTTAGACGACGGGACCCAAGATGACGATGTGGCGCATGACATGAGCGATAAGGTTCGGGATGGTTCAGATCATAACCCCTCAGACAACCGGACCTAACCCCCTCACATCTGTGAGATCATGACACGACACGTGGGAAACATAGCACGTGGGAAGGTTTGAGGCCCAAACTCCTTGTGAAACATATCGATGCCGTGATCCATATCCATGACCTTGTGGTGCGCAAGGGGTATGAAAATATCGGTATAGGCGCATCTTTAATGCAAGCTGTTTTAGAAGAAGCACAGGCGGACGGTGTTGCTAAAACATCACTGGCGTGTGAAAAACCCCTGTCTTCTTTTTATACAGCGTGGGGATTAACGTTGAAGGCTACGTTTATGGTGAAATACCAAGACAACGCATTTTCTTCTTTTGACACCGATGATTGAACTCAAAAAGGAGACTGGCTTTTTGGGCAGGACCTGGTGTCAGATTTTATTACGCCGATGCGTTCACAGGTGTCAATCCCTCATCCGGCACCATGCTGAACCTGGGTTTCCGGAACATCCTCAAACTCTCAAAAACAAATTGGGGAATATATGGGGAGAAAAAATGAACATTTCGTGGCAACTTACGTGCAGGGCCCGGCCTCGGGGTTACCTTTCACGTCTCCATCAAGATGTGTGCTGGCAAGGTGAATGGATGCTTGTTCCAACGCCTCACGCTCTGCGCGATGTTTCTGGGGGAGCCTGAAATAGCGACGGATGTTCTCATCCACGATACCAGAGATGGCAGCGATGTATTGGTTGTGGTTGATCTCCCCATAATCAGCGCAAAACAGGCCGGTGACCTTGGCAAACGGTGTGTCTGATCCGGCTTCTTTGATGAACAGGGAGAGCTCTGAGACGCTACAAAAGATGGACCCTATATTCAAGGTAGGAATATGGCGATCTTTAATCTCGACAGTGAGCGGTTCTTCCCTCCTTAAGATTCCATGGGGACTCAAGAAGCCACAGGTAAGGTATATGGGGTTATTGTCTAAGATGGTCCTGGTGACGGATTGATAGGTATCTTTTGATTTCCAAGAGAACAGTGCGGGGGAATACACGAAGGCATCGCGCGCTATTTCATCAACGCAATCGCGCATATACGTGCATGTTTGTCGGAGCTGCACAAGGTTCCTCAAATCTAAGCAGGATATGATGTAACCTTGAATCAACTCGGGCGGCAGATCACACAGTGTACGCTTTTGTGTATTGTGGGTGTTACCTTGGCGAGGGCCCTGGATTTCAGGTTCACTCTTCGCCTGACCACCGCTTGGGAAAAAGGTAAAACGAAAAGGTTTTTGATGCTCTTGGGGAATCAAGAAGGGATGATCATTGAGGATATCGTCCCAAAAGCCGAGCCGTAAAAGATAAGGTTGTCCTCTATCTGCTTCAATCGTTTGCTCATTGTTTCCGGCGTGGAAAAGTGTTGTGGGACAACGTCTTCCTCTTCTTGGCAGAGAACGGATGTTTTGGTACGTGAGAACGTAGGTTGTTTTCGTAAATTCCATGTATGGCGCATA